>NZ_JBEXDT010000009.1:0-126206 GCF_040605905.1 Nonomuraea sp. NPDC005501
GGCACCGTGCCGTACGGCCAGCCGTTGTGCCCGGCCATCACGTCCATCCACTTCTTGAACTGACGGGCCAGCGCGGCATGGATCTGGTCCCGCTGCGCGGCCGTCACCGTCGCCGTGGAGTCCCAGCGGACGCAGTAGTTGATGGAGCCCTTGTTGGCCATCACCTGGTCCCAGCCGTAGTTACGGAAGCCGTACAGGTCGTTGTACGTGCTCTCCTGGTGCTGCCAGACCTCGTTGAGCGGCGTGACCAGGTTGGCCGGCGGGTTCCAGGCGCTGGGGGTGCCGCCGCCCGACGGGTCGTTGGCGTATGCCTTGACCTCCAGCAGCCCGACGGAGCCCTGACCGCTCTGCAGCACCACGCGCAGCCGGGTGGTGCTGACCTGGCCGAAGGTGACCTTGTTGTAGGCGTCCGTCCGAACGGGGTAGCCGCTCGCGTTCGGGACGTCGGCGTAGGCGCCGCCGGTCCAGTACTGGAGCTTCCAGGAGGCGGGGACGCGCACGCCGCCGCCGTCGTCGAAGAAGTAGATCTCGGCCGCCCGGAGGGTCTGCGACCCGCTCCAGGTCAGCTCGGCCCACTGGGAGCCGGTGTTGGGCCAGGTGCCCCAGCGGCGGTTGACCGTGTCGTTGGAGCGGGGCGGGTCGATGCCGTCGTTGAGCGCGGCCACGCTCTCCCAGGACGAGGTGTACGACGCGCTCGGGGTGGCGGACGTGGCGAGGTTCGTCTCCGCGTACGCGGCCTCGACCGGTAGGAGGAAGGCACTCACCAGCAGGAGCGGAAAGAGGGCCAGGCGTTTCATCGCGCCTCCAGGGTGGGGGGTTGGGTGTCGCCGGATGTGGGGCCGCCCGGCACGCGCCGCCGTGCGGGGGCGGCCCGTGCCGGGCGGGTGTCACGTGGCCAGGTCAGCCGCCGGCACGGCTCACGGTCCGAACGCCTTGACCTCAAGGAGGCCGACCGAGCTGGAGCCGTTGCCGGTGAGCAGCACCCGCAGCCTGGTGGTGCCCGTGGCGGTGAACGTGACGGTGTTGTAGCCGTTCTTGGTCAGCGTGTACGCGCTCGCGCCGGGCACGTCCGCGTACGCGCTGCCGTTCCAGTACTGCAGCTTCCACGACGCCGGCATGTCGATGCCCTCGTCGTCGTCGAAGAAGTACACCTGCGCCTTGTTCAGCGTCTTCGCCGACGACCACGTCAGGTCCACCCACTGCTGCCCGGTCTCCGGCCAGCAGCCCCAGCGGGGGTTGACGGTGTCGTTGGAGGAGGGCGGGTCCACGCCGTCGTTCACGGCGTTGACGTTCTCCCACGACGAGGTGTACGAGGCCGTCGGGGTCGCCGAGGCGGCCAGGTTGCCCGCGGGCGGCTCCTGTGTGCCGCCCCGGTTGAACACCTTGATCTCGGTCAGGCCCGTCTTCGCGCCGGAGGCGTTGGTGGCGAGCACCCGCACCCGCTGGGCGTTGACCGCGCCGAACTTCACCACGTTGTAGTTGGCCTGCGGCGTCGCCGGGCTCTTGGCCTGGCTCGGCACGCTGACCCACGCGCTGCCGTTGTAGTACTGGATGTCGTACGCCGACGGCGCCCGGTAGGTGGTGCTCGCGGGGCGGCTGTCCTTGAAGTACAGGCGCACCTCGTTGAAGGTGCGGGCCGCGCCGAAGTTCAGCTCGTACCAGTCCTGGCTGTTGGGCGAGCCGCCCGCGCCCCAGAACGGCTCGTTGATCGGGTAGCCGTCGACGGCGCCCGCGACCGTGCTGCCCGAGCCCGTGTAGGAGGCGCTCGCGGTGGCGCCGGTGGCCAGGTTGGTCAGGTCGGCCGTCAGGTCCACGCCCGCCTTGGCCAGCATGTCCACCATGCGGGCGCCGGTCTGCGTCACCTGCGCGGGCGACTGCAGACCCGCCACCGCCACGTGGTAGGCGACGGTGCCGCTGGTGGTCACGTCACCGGTGGCCGGGTCCCAGGTGAAGGGCACCAGCGAGTTGACCGTCGCGGCGCGGTTGCCGTTGACGTAGATCGAGTAGCCCTCCGGCACGCCCGGGTAGCGCACGACGCCGTCGGACGGGTCGTCCCAGACGATGGTCAGGTCGGCGTTGCGGTAGCGCAGGTTGTTGACGGTGAAGTGGGACCAGCCGATGTTGATGGGCGAGAGCTCCACCTTGGCGTCGTTGCGCGGCCGCAGGCCGGCCACGTCCTCGATCACGGTCCAGTTGCTGCTGCCGAGGATGTTGTGGTGGATCCACGACCGGTACGTGATCGCGGAGCCGTTCCAGTCGGCCCAGAACTCGTTGGCGTCCGGCCACTGGGTGTTGCCGTTGACGTACTGCGCCCAGGCGTTCCAGTAGAGCAGCTTCTTGTAGTCGTTCGCCGTCATCCACGAGTTGGGATAGTTGCGCAGCACTGACGAGTACAGCCTGAACTGCACGGTCGAGTTGATGGTGGAGAAGTTGTTCGACCCCGGCTGGCCGGCGTCGGCCGCTGCCTTCTTGTCCACCTGGTTGGCCGTGTAGAAGGGGAAGATCGGGTACTGGGCCGGGTCGTCGTACAGGCGCAGCGCCTGCCTGTACGTGGCGGTGTTGGGGATCGCGCCGACCGCGAACGGGTAGTAGTTGTTGATCTCCTTCCACGGCACCCATTCGTTGGTCGACTTCAGCCGGTGCTCGAAGAGCTGCCGGTTCGGGTTCCACAGCACGTTGACGATGGCGTTCTGGATCTGCGTGGCCAGGGTCCGCATCTCGGTCGCCTTGGCGGTGTTGCCGATCGCCTCGTACGCCTGGGCCGCGGCCAGCGCCCCGCTGTACTGGTAGGCCGACTCGGCCCGGTCCATGTTGCCGCTCTTCCAGTGGAAGGAGACGGCGTCGGCGTCGTTGCCGGTCAGGGCGCCCCAGTCGTACTCGATGAGCTTGTTGTTGTCGTGGTCGTAGTAGGCGAGCTGTCCCTTGACGTCGCCTTCGGCGTAGCGGGCCAGGTTGGCCGCGATGGCGGGCTGACCGCCGTGGATCTGGTAGCTGCGCCACGCCGCCTCGGCGATGTACTGGGTGTAGCTGTTGGACCAGTTCTCGGGGTCGCCCGGGTTGTCGACGAAGCGGCCGTTCTTCGACACCTGGCCGACGCTGAGCCAGTCGCCGTAGGAGTACTTCGGGTCGCGCAGGTACTTGAGGTCGTCGATGTGCATCGGCTGGGTGAGCGCGATCGCGTTGTTGTAGCCGAGAACGCCCTCGGTCGAGGTGGGGAACTGGAACGTCTGCCCCGGGATGTCGGCGTCGAGGTTGTTGAAGCGCATCAGCCACCAGCGGTAGTAGATGTTCTTCTTGATGGCCGGCTCCGGCACGTCGATGTAGGGCACGTTCTGCGCCCACCACCGGTTGTAGGCCCGCACGTGGGTGGCGAAGGCCGTGGCGTTCGAGTAACCGGCGTACGCGTCGTACTCGGTGCGCGACTCGGGGATCTCGTTGGTGACGAAGCCCATGACCAGCTTGGCGGTCACGGTGGCGCCGGCCGCGACGGTCACGGACCGGTTCAGGCCGCCGCTGGAGACGGTGAACCCGTCACCGGTGAGCCTGGGGTAGATCGTGGTCAGGTTGTTCTTGGCGTTGACCTGCCCGGTCAGCTCGCTGCCGCTGCCCGACGTGGCGTACGGCGAGGTGGCCCGGAGCTGGAGGGTGGCCGAGCCGGAGCCGTTGTTCGTGATCGACAGGTTGGTCACGGCGACGTTGTTCTCGGTGATGAACTTCGTCTGGTTGACCGTGATCGAGCCGCTGGTGTGGACGCTCTTCCAGTGGCTCGGCGCCTGCCAGCGGGAGTTGACCTGCTCGGTGAAGGTGCCCGGGGTGATGGCGACGGTGTAGGCGTTGTTGTCGCTGATGCTCTCCCAGTACGCGACCTGGCCGGCGAAGCCGAGCGTGCCCGGTGTGTGGGTCTTCATGAACAGGGCCCGGCCGCGCGACATCAGCCAGGTGCCGGCCGGGTCGTTGCCGGGCCGGGCGAGCAGCCGGTCCATCCAGAAGTCGGTGCCGGAGCTCTCGGCGTCGTAGATGGACTGCATCATGTTGCCCGGCGTGTACGAGACCGGCGCCGCCGGTACGGCCGGGCCGCTGAAGGTGGGGAACCCGATCGTCTGCGCCGCCCGGGCCGGGGCCCCGGCCACGAGCACGCCCGCGACGAGCAGCAGGGCGGTCAGGCCCCGCCGTACGACGCGCCTCATCACAGAGCCGTTCATCACAGGGCCATCCATCACAGGGCCATCCATTCCAGGACGCCGGTCGAGTAGCCGGACTTCGAGGTGATGCTCAGCCGCAGCCGCGTCGTCGAGACGGCGGGGAAGGACGTCACGTTGTAGGTGTTGGCGGCCGTCCCGCAGGCCGACTGTCCCGGTACGTCCACGTACGCGGTGCCGTTCCAGTACTGCACCTTGCAGGAGGCGGGCAGGTCGATGCCGAGGTCGTCGTCGAACCAGTAAGTCGCGATCTTGCTGATCGACTGCGCGCTGTTCCAGCGGTACTCCAGCCACTCGGTGCCCTGGTGGTCCCAGTTGCCGTAGGCGCCGTGGCTGTGGTCGGCCGAGCCGGTGGGCACGTACCCGTCATTGACGGCGCCGAGGGTCTCCCACGAGGAGACGTACGAGGTGGACGGCGTCGCGCTCAGGGCCAGGTTGGTGCCGGTCGGCGGGCCGCCGGGACCGCCGCCGGGGCCGGTCGTCTGGACGACCTTCTGCATGGTGCCGTCGGCGTTCCAGTAGAGCTTGTCGAGCGTCACCGAGCGGCGGAAGTTGCCGCCGCCCGGGCTGCTCGCGTTGTGGTAGACCATGTACCACTGGCCCTTGAACTCGATGATCGCCGGGTGGTTCGTGGTCGAGGTGACCTGGTCGAGCACCACCCCGCGATGGGTCCACGGGCCGAGCGGGCTGCTCGCGGTGGCGTAGCGGATGCAGGCGTAGCCGGAGGCGGCGCAGCCCGAGTCGTTGGCCGCGTAGGCGAGGTAGTAGGTGCCGTTGCGCTTGAACATCCAGGGCGCCTCCCAGAAGTTCGAGACGCCCTGCGGGGTGATGACCGAGCCGTCCAGGTTGATCATGTCGGGCTTGAGCTTGGCGGCGCGCAGGCCGTAGTAGGAGCCCCAGTAGATGTAGGACTGGCCGTCGTCGTCGGTGAAGACGGTGGGGTCGATGTTGAGCGGCGAGGAGTTGGGGGTGCTGTCGCTGATCAGCGGGCCGCCCTTGGCGTCGTGGAACGGGCCGAGGGGGCTGTCGCCGACGGCGACGCCGATGTCCATCCAGCCGGCGCCGTTGCCGTTGACGGGGGCGTACCAGTAGTACTTGCCGCCCTTCGGCTCGACCTCGCCGGCCCACGCGTCGGCGCCGGCCCAGGGGAAGTCTGAAAGTTTCAGCTTGGCGCCCTGGTCGGTCCAGGTGGTCGCGTCCCCGGAGGTGAACACGTGCCAGTCGCGCATGACGAAGTTCGTGCCGCCCGTGGGGGCCTCGTCGTGGCCGGTGTAGAGGTACATGGTGTCGCCGACCACCAGGGCGGCCGGGTCTGCGGTGTAGATGGAGGTGGTGATGGGTGCGGCGGCGGGGGCGGGTGCCGCGGATGCGACGACCAGCCCCAGCGCGGCCACCGCGCCGAGGATCGTGGTTCGCAGGCGTCTCATGCAGGGCTCCTGGGGGGTAGAACCTAGCTTTTGCTTGGTTAGCGCTAACATTTCTGAGCGGTGCATAGGGGATCTTGTGGCGATACAGGTGATCAACGCGCTGGGGCGCGGCGCCCTGAGTGTTTGCGATATCAAAAGCGCCGTCAAGACCCAAAATGATCGCCCAGCTCACAGCGCGAGAACCGGGTAGTGCGGCCGAACCGCGGGCGGGAGCACCAGCGGCGCCTGCGTCGGCGGAGAGATGTACCGCTCGAAGCCGTGCGTGGCCGGCAGGCTCGTCGGCAGGAGCCTGCCGGCTGATCTAGTGCCGCATCAGCGAACCTTCGCCCCGTCGGAGCGAGACGCTCCGTTCGGATGCTGGTCCGGTGTGCAACTGGGGGGTCCCTGGCCGCGTGTCCTCCCGGTTTTGAAACCGCGTGCGAGCCACCCGGAGGGGCCTTTACTCTCCGGACATGGATCTTCGCGAAGAACTTCCGAGCGACAGACCGGCCGTGCGGGATGTTCACCTGCGGGCGTTCGGCGACCATGGCTTTGTCGTGGCCGACCTGGTCGATACCCTGCGGGCCACCATCGCGCCCGAGGACGGTCTCTCGCTGGTCGCCGAGCACGACAGGCAGGTCGTCGGCCATGTCATGTTCACCCGCAGTCTCCTCGATGCCCCTCGGCGGCTGGTTGAAGTGCAAGTCCTCAGTCCGTTGGCCGTGATGCCTGAGCTCCAGAAGCGCGGTATCGGCTCGACCTTGGTCCGACACGGACTGGGGATCCTCGCCGAGCGGGCTGTTCCCCTCGTCTTCCTGGAGGGCGATCCGGGCTATTATTCGCGTTTCGGCTTCGTGCCCGGTGGTGGCCAGGGCTTCCGAAAGCCATCCCTGCGTATCCCGGACGGTGCCTTCCAGGCCATCAAGCTCCCAGAGTACGAGCCATGGATGACGGGGACGCTGGTCTATGCAGAGCCGTTCTGGCGGCATGACGCAGTCGGCCTGCGTGACCCCCACGCATAGTGACGCGAGCGCCGATACCCCTGTTGTGAGCGCGGTGTCGCCAGACTGTGCGGGTGGCGGAACGAGTACGTGTCCGCGAGATTGAGGACGAGAGGGCAGGCGGTTGCTGCGGATCATCCGCCGAGGCACCGGTTCGGTGGTGACGTGGCGGCGAGCGCAGATGGTGCTGCTGTCCGCACAGGGCATGCCCGTGGTAAAGATCTCCGAGGTGACATTCACCAGCCCGGACCGGGTCCGGGACGTGATCCACAACTTCAACGCCGACGGCTTCGACTCGCTCTACCCCAAGTACAAGGGCGGCCGGCCCAGCACATTCACCCTCCCGGAGCGGCGCGAGATCAAGAAGATCGCCAAGTCCAAGCCGGCCGAGCACGGCCTGCCGTTCTCGACCTGGAGCCTGGCCAAGCTGGCCGACTTCCTGGTCGCCGAGGGGGTGGTCGACGACATCAGCCACGAGGGCCTGCGGGGCCTGCTCCGCGAGGAGGGCGTCTCGTTTCAACACATAAAGACCTGGAAGACCTCCCGCGACCCCGACTACGCTGCCAAGAAGGCCCGCGTCGAGCACCTGTACGCGATCGCTGACGGCGAGGTCATACCCGAAGAGGGCGAGCCTGAAGTCGTCTCATGCCTGGACGAGTTCGGACCGCTCAACCTGATGCCCCACCCCGGACGGCAGTGGGCCGAGCGCGGCGGACGGCACAAGGATCCCGACCGCGAGCCCAGGCCTCGACGCCGGGCGACCTACACCCGTCCCCACGGGGTGAGGCACCTGTTCGCCGCCTAGTTCGCCCTCGACGGCACCGACCATGCCAGCCACAAAGAGCAGGGCAGCATGATCCGCCGCTACATCATTTGGCGGAACAAGCACGCCGCCGACGAACGCCTCCGCGAGATCGTGGACAGGGCGAACGTTGCCTGGCGCGGCACTAGCCCGCGAGGACGCGGTCCCAGTCCACCGTCTTGGCCCACTCGGCGTAGCTGTGCCAGCGCACGGCAGGGTACCTCGCGTGCAGCGCCTCGATGTCGAGGAAATCGGTGTTGTTCTCGAAGCTCTCGAACATCGTGGCCACCTCCTCGCCGGCCCACTGCCGCACCACGTCCAGCGGCAGCTGCTGGTACGGGATCTCCCGGCCGAGCACCTCGCTCAGGATCTGGGCGGCCTCCTGCCCGCTGACGCGATCGGAGGCGATGTCGATCCGCTCGCCGACCAGCTCGCCGGGATTCTCGACGGCATGTACGGCCATGCCGGCGATGTCCAGGACACTCACCTGGTCGAGCGGCTTGCCGGGAGTCAGCGGGTTGGCGAGCATGCCGGCACCGAGCCGGCTGAAGCCGAGGTTGAGCACGTTCTCCATGAAGTACACCGGGCCGAGCACCGTCGCGCGCACCGGCTGCTCGCGTAAGTACGCCTCTATGAGCTGCTTGCTGTCGGCGTGGTCGACGTTGGTGGCCACCAGCCGGTCGCCGCCCCGCACCGAGGAGTAAACCAGGTGGACGTCGAGGCGAGCGGCGGTGTCGACGAGCAGGCGTCCCTGCGCGACCTCCTCGTCCTTGCCGCCCTCGCCGAACGGCACCGACAGGCCGAAGACCGCGTCGGCGCCCGCGCAGGCGCGCTGAAGCGCGTCGGGATCGGCGAGGTCGCCGGTGGCAAGGCGCGCTCCTCGGGCTGACAGCGCCTTCGCTGCCGGCGATTCCGCCGAGCGCGCGTACGCCACCACTTCGTGACCGCGTTCCAGGAGCAGATCGGCGACAGCGCCGCCCTGCTTGCCGGTGGCCCCTATGACGACGACTTTGGTCATGACGAAGAGCTCCATGGTTGAGAGGAATCGATCGATGACATGCGGGCGCGTTCGCACCGGCCCGTTCGGCCGTGCCGCCCGCCGCCAGCAAGTCTGGGATCTCAACCACGGTTGGGGTCAAGCGGCACGCTCAGAGCAGGCGTCTCTGCACGACGTCGGCGATGACCGCGTTCACGACCTTTCCCACCGCCTCGGGGTCCGGCGGACCCTGCTCCCGGTCGGCGAACAGCATGTGCGCGCTCCCGATCAGGCAGAGCGCGAGCGCGTCCACGTCGGCGTCCGCGGCGATGCGCCCCATCTCGCACTCGTCTCTCAGGTAGGCGCCGATCACACCGGCGGCCTGCGTCAGCACCGGGACACCGGGCACGGGCCGGACCTGGCGCAACCGGGCGCGCAGTTCGTCCCGGAAGATGATGAGACTGACGACCGACACGGTGACCGGGTCGAACAGCTGGATCAGCGCCGCAGTGAGGTGGGCGGCGACGGTGCCGGTCCCGGCCGAGCCGCGCAGGTCCGTGGCCGGGCCGTCGAGCCGGGCGATGCGTTCCTGCACCAGCTCGACCAGGAAGTCGTCGAAGTCCTCGAAGTGCCGATGGAGGACGCCTTTGGCGACGCCCGCCTCCTCCGTGACGGCTCGGCTGGTCAGCCCGTTCGCCCCGTCCCGGAACAGGACGCGCTCGGCGGCGGCGAACAACTGCTGCCGCACGTCTCGGAGGGCCACTCCCGTCGGCATCGCCTGTTCTCTCCCTACATCCGACCTTCGCTCTACGCGAAACGCTATCCGGTTGTCGAGTGGGCGGTCGCCCACTATGGTGGGCGCATGCCCACTATGCCGCAGAAGCCCTCCCTGCCTTCGAAGCAGTCATCCCACCAGGCCAGGCAGATGGCCGAATCGTTCGGGACCGACACCGAACGCTACGACCGGGCCCGGCCCCCCTATCCCGACGCCCTCGTGCAACGGATCATCGCCGCCAGTCCCGGTCCCGACATCGCCGACGTCGGCTGCGGCACCGGCATCGAAGCCCGGCAGTTCCAGGCGGCCGGCTGCAAGGTGCTGGGCATCGAGCCGGACGCGCGGATGGCCGAGTTCGCCCGCCGGACCGGGGTCGAGGTCGAGGTCGCGACGTTCGAGGACTGGGATGCCGCCGGGCGCACGTTCGACGCGGTCGTCGCCGGGCAGTCCTGGCACTGGGTGGACCCGCTCGCGGGCGTGGTCAAGGCGGCTCAGGTGCTGCGCCCCGGCGGCCTGCTGGCGGTGTTCGCCCACGCGTACGACCCTCCGGCCCCGATCGCGGAGGCGTTCGCCGCCGTACTGCGGCAGGTGGTGCCCGACTCGCCGTTCAGCGCCGGCCCGCCGAGACCGGGCCAGGAGATCTACCGGCAGATGTTCGCCACGTTCGCCGACGGCATCCGGCAGGCCGTCGCGTTCGGCGAGCCGGAGCAGTGGCGATTCGACTGGGAGCGGCACTACACCCGCCACGAATGGCTCGACCTGCTGCCCACCACCGGCGGACTCACCCGGCTCCCACCGGACAAGCTGGCCGAGGTGCTGGAGGCCGTCGGAGCCGCCGTCGACGCGGCCGGAGGCGGCTTCACCATGCAGTACACGACGATGGCGGTCACCGCGTCCCGGAACGCCTGAGCTTCCCCGCCGCCGATGGGCGCTGACCTGGAAGGTGCGCAGAGCGGTGGCGGATGAGAGGAGGCTCCCGACGCGACCTCGTCGTCCGATGAGAGAAACTCCGGCGCGGCCTCGAACCAACGAACGTGCGGTGGCATCCAACAGGAGCACAGCGTCGGAAGGACTCATGTGATCATCTGGTTGGGCGACACCTCGGGGGCAGGCGACCGCATGACGCAGGACGCCTCGCAGCCGTGAGCGTCTCCCAGGCATGGTGACCCGCAAACGCGCCCCGCGCTCCACGCGGCGCATCGACGTGACCCGCCTTCCCGAAGACGTCGTGGCGCTCATCGACGCCCTCGATCCTGGCGAGGACCTGGTCCTCACGCGTGACGGGGCGTCGATCGCGACGATCTCCAGCACCATCGACGTGGTCCAGGGCGCCATCGTCGATCGCGACGCGCCGGACGAGGCCGACGACGAAGCACCGATCGACTACGAGAGTGTGACAGTCGTGGCCACCGCGATGGAGCTGTCGACCGCGGCTCGGGTCGCGCTCTCCACCCAGCTCGGGGCCGACTACGTGGTGCTCGACATGCATGCGGCTCCCGCGACGACCGATGTGCTGCTGGTACCTCCAGGCAGCCCGCAGTTGATCGCAGCGCTCCGATCGATGTTCCCGAACGCCCGCGTCATCGTCACCGAGATCGAGGACCACGAACTCGGAGTTCAGTACTACGGCCCGGTCCGACGGCTGCTCAACGCCGGCGCTGATGGTTATCTACCACCGGCGACCCTCCCGCTCCTGGCCAGGCAGCTCGACTACACCCTGAATCAGGGGCGGGAGATCGCCGGCGGGGCCGCGACACCACCGCAGATCGCACCGACCGTGGAGCCGTCGGATCCGGACGACGAATGACCCCGCGCCTCTTCGCCGGACCGTCCTGTCTCATGGGGAGGTGCGCGCCGTTCCGCACCCCCGGTCCGGACGGCATGCTCAGGCGCGGGACCGGGAGTCGATCCTGTCGAGGACGGTGTGGTCGAGGCTGTGCCGGGCGCCGTCGCGGAAGGCGGCGGTGAAGTCCCGGTCCCCGAGCGCCCGGCGGGCCTGGTCCGCGCAGCTCTCGTGCCAGACGGCGTGGTACCAGAGCCGGGTCGGCGAGGAGTCCACCGCCTGCCACAGCGCGTGCGCGGCACCCAGCACCCAGGCGGCTCGCGCGTGGTCGCCGCCCGCCCCGGCGATCCACGCCAGCACCTCCAGGCACTGGGTCAGGCACCACCGGTCGTTGATGTGCGCCGTGAACGCGGCGGACTCCCGCACCAGCGACTCGGCGCGATCCCGGTCGCCCAGGCTCCAGGCGGCGATGCCCAGGGAGAGCTGGGCGTAGCCGCGGGACACGGCCGCCCGCCGCTCCTCGCACAGCGCCAGCAGCTCCTCCCCGTGCGCGGCGGCCCGTCCCGGATCGTGGACCGAGCCGTAGGTGGCCGCGAAGTAGAGGTCGAGCGCCACTCCGGCCACGTCGTCCATGGCGCGGTGCAGGACGAGTGACTCCTCCAGCAGCTCCAGCCCGCGCCGTACGTCTCCGGCGACGTACGCGGCGAGCCCCGAGATGCGGATGACGTACGGCAGGAGCCGCTCGTCCCCGGTGCTCAGCGCGAACGCGTGGCTCTCCTCCAGCCGGGGCATGGCCCCGGCCACGTCGCCCTGCCGCAGGGCCAGCATGCCGTCGACCCACAGCGCCGTGGCGCGGGCGTGGCTGGGGGCGGGCGCGAGGTCCAGGCCGCGCTCCAGCCAGTACCGCCCCTCGGTCAGCGAGCCCGTGGGCAGGCTGAACGACCACATCGTCGAGGCCGTCTCCAGGCCCACGACGGCCGTGTCCGGCTCCCCCAGGCACAGCTCCAGGGCGGCGCGCACATTGGGCTGCTCCCGCTGGAGCAGCAGGTAGCGGTCGAGCTGCTCGGGGACGAGCTCGTCGACCCGATGGCCGCTCACCAGGTCGCGGTAGTGGCCGATGTAGCGCAGCCGCAGCGCCCGGCCCTCTTCCGGCTGGAGCCGCTCGCCACCGTGGCCCCGGATGCACTCCAGCATCCGGTACCGCGTCCCACCCTCGGAGTACTCGCTGACCAGGACGGACTTGTCCACCAGCCCCGCGATCAGGTCGAACACCTCGGCGGAGGCGATGCCGTCGCCCGCGCAGACCGCCTCGGCGGTGTCCAGGTCGACGCTTCCGGGGAACATCGACAGCCGGGCCCAGAGCCGCTGCTCCGGCGGCGAGCACAGCCGGTAGCTCCAGTCCATGGTCGCGCGGAGCGTGCGGTGGCGCGGGAGCGTGACGGCGCTCCCCGCGACGGGGACCTCCAGGAAGTCGTCCAGCTCCCGCATCAGCCCGTCGAGCCGCAGCGTGCGCAGCCGCACGGCGGCCAGCTCGATGGCCAGCGGGATGCCTTCGAGGCGCTGGGCGAGCCGCGCCACGGTGGCCGCGTTGCGCGCGTCCACGGCGAACCCCGGCTGCACGCTGGCGGCACGGTCCGTGAAGAGCCGCACCGAGTCGTGGCGGGCGATCTCCCGGGCCGGGCTGCCGGGGTCGGGCACGGGCAGCGACGGCACCGCGAGGACCTGCTCGCCGTACACGCCGAGGATCTGCCGGCTGGTCACCAGCACCCGCATGCGGGGCGCACCGCGCAGGATCCGGTCCACCAGGCCGGCGCAGTCGGGCAGCAGGTGCTCGCAGTTGTCGAGGATGAGCAGCATGCGCTTGTCCGACAGGTAGTCCACCAGCAGCGCCGTGGGGTCGGGCCCCTGGTCGCGCAGCCCCAGGGCGGCGGCGACGGTCGGCCCCAGCAGGTCGCCGGTCTCCAGGGTGCCGAGCTCGACCACCAGGACGCCGTCCTTGTACGCGGTGCGCAGGCTCTCGCAGATCCGCCGAGCCAGCCGGGTCTTGCCCACCCCGCCCGTGCCGGTCAGCGTCAGGAGCCGGGCCCTGACCAGGATCCTGCGCGCGGCGGCCAGCTCGCTCCTGCGGCCGACGAAGCTCGACACCTCCTTGACGGGGCCTGGCCGGGCATGGTCGCCGTCCGTGAACGGTCTCATGACGCACCTCCTGACCACGGCTCGTCCACGGACAGGTCCTGCCGGCCGATCCAGGCCGCGATCTGCACGCGCGAGCTGAAGCCGAGCTTGCTGAGGATCTTCTCGACGTGTCCCTCGGCCGTACGCTGGGCGATCACCAGGGAGGCCGCTATTGCCTTGTTGCTCATGCCCCGGGCGACGAGCCGGGCGATCTCCATCTCGCGCCTGGTCAGCGGCGAGGATTCGCGCGGGCGCTCGCCGGTGCTCCTGTCGGCCCGCAGCGCGTAGGCGATCACCTGGGCGGGGGTCATCGTGGCTCCCTTACGGAAGGCCGTCTCGAACCTGCGGTCGCCGATGGCCGCCCGCGCCGCCTCCTCGCACGCGTCGTGGTAGTCACACAGGTGACCGAACAGCGGCCCGCCGAACGCCCGCCGCATCTCCTCCAGCGCGCCGAGCAGCGTCGCGGCCCGCCGCCCGTCGCCCTCTCCGGCCGCCATCCAGGCCAGGGCCTCGGCGCACAGCGCGATGCCCAGAGGGTCCTTGAACGGCTCCTTGAGCCTGATGGCCTCGCGCTCCATCTCCACCGCCCGCCGCGTGTCGCCCTGCTTCCACACCTCTATCCCGTACGTCCACAGGGTGTAGGAGCGGAACCAGCGCTCCCGGCGCGTCTCGCACAGGCGCAGGCACTCCTCGAAGCTGTCCACCGCCTCGTCCGCGCGACCCAGCAGCGACCGGGCCGTCCCGAGGTAGATGAGCGAGTTGGCCACGAGCATCTGGTCACCGGTGGCCCGGCCGCATTCCAGCGCCTCACCGAGCAGGTCCAGCGCCTCGGGCAGCTCGCTCTGGAGGACCGCCGCGAGTCCCCCGACGTAGGCGGCGGCTCCCGTGATCCCGTCGTCGCCGAGCTCGCGGTTCAGCTCGCGGCATTCGGCCAGCAGGCCGACAGCCACGCCGAAGTCGCTCTGCAGCACCGCGAGCCGCGCGTCGACGCACAGCGCCCGAGCGCGCGCCCGCACCGGGGCGGCGTCGACGGCGAGCAGCCGGTCGAGCCAGCCGCGCCCCTCGCGTGGCGAGTCGGCGGCGATCCAGTAGTAGCGCAGCGCGGCGGCCAGGGTCATGCCCGCCTCGGCCTCCCCCGGCGTGGACACGCAGTAGTCCAGCGCGGAGCGGACGTTGTCGTGCTCCAGGCGCATGAGCCGGTACCAGGTCACCTGGTCGGGGCCGAACCACGCCTGGTGCATCCGCGTCGCGAGGTCGTGGTACCAGACGCGGTGCCGGTGTCGCAGCTCCCCCTCCTCGCCGGACTCGCGCAGCCGGTCACGGCCGTACTGGCGGATCGTCTCCATCAGCCGGAAGCGCACCATGGAGCCGTGCTCCTCGCGCAGCAGGATGGACTTCTCCACCAGGCCGATGACCACGTCGACGATCTCCTCGGCGGCGATGCCGTCACCGGCGCAGACGTACTCCGCGGCCTCCAGGTCGAGGCTGCCGGAGAAGACCGACAGGCGCGCCCACAGCAGCCTCTCCTGCTCGGTGCACAGGGCGTGGCTCCAGTCGATGAGCGCCCTCAGCGTCTGCTGCCGCGGCAGCCGCGCCCGCGAGCCCGTCGTGAGCAGCCCGAAGCGGTCCTCCAGCCGGGAGAGGAGCTGCTCGGCGGAGATGACGCGCAGCCGCACGGCCGCCAGCTCGATGGCCAGCGGGATTCCGTCCAGGCCCCGGCAGATGCGGGTGACGGTCTCCCGGTTCGCGTCGGTGATCTCGAAGTCGGGCACGACGGCCCGGGCACGCTCGGCGAACAGCCGCATCGCGTCGGACCGCTCGGGCGGCTCCCCGCCGGGCCGCTGCCCGTTCATCCCGGGCACCGGCAGCGCCGGGACCACCATGGTCTGCTCGCCGGGGGCGCCGAGCGCCTGTCTGCTGGTGGCGAGGATGCGCAGGCCGGGCGCGGCGCGTACGAGTGTGGCGGCGAGCACCGCGCACTCGTGCAGCAGGTGCTCGCAGTTGTCCAGGACCATGAGGATCTGACGGTCGCGCAGATGGTCGGCGAGGACGTCCATCGGCTCCCGGGAGGAGTGGTCCACGATCCGCAGGTTCTCGATCACCGCCTGGACCAGCACCCCGGAGCTCTCCAGCGCGGCCAGCTCGACCAGGCACACACCGTCGCGGAACGCGCGCCGCACCTCGGCGGCGACCCGCAGGGCCAGCCGGCTCTTGCCGACCCCGCCCACCCCGGCGAGGGTCACCAGCCTGGAGCCGGCCAGCAGGCGCTTGACCTCGGCGATGTCCTGCCGGCGGCCCACGAAGCTGGTCAACTCGGCCGGCAACCCGCCGGCGGTCCAGCCGTCCGTTCCCCGTGACGTCATGACTGCTCCACAATCCGGCGGCGGGGTCCCCTTCCTCGTCACCGGCCGACAGAACTCAGCGTACGTCCATCCCCCTACCCCATCCGGCGAGATCGTCGCGGGTCAGAGCCATCGCGAGAATCGGGTTCGCGCGTGGATCTTGCAAGTGGGCGAGGCGTTGGTACCGTCATGGTCAGGAGCGGTCAGGAGCGGTCAGGATCACCGGTCACCCGGGGGGACACATGACGGACACCTCGATGATGCCGCTGCACATGCGTCGGGACGGGTTCGACCCCATCCCCGAGCTGGGCGCGCTGCGCGACGACGAGGGCGTCAGGCGGGTCACCACGCCGTTCGGCGTCGAGGCGTGGCTGGTCACCCGCCACGCCGACGTGCGCGCCGTCCTGGGCGACGCCGAGCGCTTCCCGCTGTCCCAGCTCGGCCTGGCCCGGCTGCCCGGCGCGCCGCCGGTCAGCGACGAGGAGCTGGCCGTCCTGCGGGCGGGCAACCTGCTCGCCCACGACCCTCCGGAGCACACGCGGCTGCGGCGGCTCCTGACGCCCGAGTTCACGCTCCGCCGGATGCGCCGCCTGGAGCCACGCGTGACGAGCATCGTCGAGGAGCATCTGGACGCGATGGAGAAGGCCGGGCCGCCGGCCGACCTGGTGCAGGCGTTCGCGCTGCCGATCCCGTCACTGGTGATCTGCGAGCTGCTGGGCGTCCCCTACGCCGACCGCGAGGGCTTCCAGCACCGCACCAGCCGGATGCTGGACGTGTCGGTGCCCGTCGAGAAGCGCATCGAGCTCCAGCTGGAATCACGCGCCTACATGTCCGAGCTGGTCGCGCGGATCATGGCCGACCCCGGCGAGGAGCTGCTGGGCATGCTGGTGCGCGAGCACGGCGGCGAGGTGACGGCGGCCGAGCTGACCGGCATCGGCAGCCTGCTGCTGTTCGCCGGCCACGAGACGACCTCCAACATGCTCTCCCTCGGCACGCTGGCGCTGCTGCGCCACCCGGACCAGCTCCGCATGCTGCGGGAGGACCCCGAGCGGGCCGACGCCGCGGTGGAGGAGCTGCTGCGCTGGCTCAGCATCGTCCACTCCGGCACCAGCAAGGTGGCGGCCGTGGACACCGAGATCGCCGGCCACGCGATCCGGGCCGGGGAGATGGTGATCTGCGCGCTGCCGACCGCCAACCGCGATCCGGAGCTGCTGCCCGACCCGGACGCGCTGGACATCACGCGCGGGGCGCCCGGCCACGTGGCCTTCGGCCACGGCGTCCACCACTGCCTGGGCGCGCCGCTGGCCCGCATGGAGATGCGGATCGCGTTCCCGGCGCTGCTGCGCCGGTTCCCCGCCCTGCGCCTGGCCGAGCCGGGGCCCGCCTTCCGCTCCTTCCACGTCGTGTACGGGCTGACCTCGCTGCCCGTCGCCTGGTGACGCGGGCGCACGGGGGCGCTACGGCTCGGTGACCTCGGCGACGTCCACCCGGTGGTGCTGGTCGCGCAGCCGCTGGATCGCCTCGGCGGGGGCGCGGGAGTCGACCACGATGACGTCGAACGCCTCCAGCGGGGCCACCCGGTGCAGGGCCACCCGGTCGAGCTTGGTGTGGTCCACCGCGAGGACGCAGCGCGTGCCGGAGGCCAGCATGGCCCGCTTGACCAGCACGATCTCCTGCTCCTGGTGGAAGGCGTGCCGGTCGGACACCGCCGAGGTGGAGACCACGACCGTGTCGGTGTTCATCGCCTCGACCGCGTCGACGCATGCCACCCCGAGGAAAGAGTCGTGCGTCGGGTAGTACTCGCCGCCGAGCGCCATCAGCCGGATGCCGGGCACGGGCGCCAGCAGCCGGATGGCCTCCAGGAAGTTGGTCACCACGGTCAGCGGGGTGACCTCGCTCAGGTGCCGGGCGACGGCCAGCGCGGTCGTGGAGTCGTCGAACATGACGGAGCTGCCCGGCTCGATCAGTCCCACGACATGCCTGGCGATCGCCTCCTTCTCCGCGGTCTGGGCGGTCTTGCGGTAGGCGATGTTGCTCTCGAACACGCTGGTCGCCTGGGCGCTGGCCCCGCCCCGGAACTTGCGCACCATGCCCTGGGTCTCCAGCACGTCCAGGTCACGGTGGACGGTCATCACGCTCACCTCGAAGGTCTCGGCGAGCTCCGCCATCGAGACCGAGCCCTGGCGCATGACATGCTCGGCCATCGCCTGGCGTCTGCTGGCCCCGCTGGCCGCGCGTGGACGCGACTTCACCTGCTGCGCTCCCATGCCTCGATGCCCATGTCTGTTTGTTACGGCGACTCAATCTCTCACACCCTTGACACCTCGGGGAGTGCCTCATAGTCTCCACGCAACATCACAAGTTCACACGTTTTAGCGTTAGATTTAACGCCACCCCCCGATGCCGCCCGTAACCGCAGCGCATCAACGACCCTCCCAATTAAAACGTTCGCATGCCACCCCACCCCCCGCCGCGTGGGAGTTGTACGGAGGAGACCCCATGACCGACCTACGCGAAGCCCGCATGAGCCGCGCCCAGTTCTTCCGCATGATGGGCGGGCTCGCAGCGGCCGCCGCGGCCACCGCCTGCTCCACCAAGCCGGAGGCCACCACCGCGCAGGGCGGCCGGCCCGCCGCCACCCAGCTCAGGTTCGTCGGCGTCGCCGACCAGAAGGCGCCCATGGACGAGCTGGTCGCCGCCTACAAGCAGGCCAAGCCCAGCGTCTCCCTGTCCACCTCCTTCGCGCCGACCGACCAGGTGCAGACCTCGGTCCGTACGCAGCTCGGCGCCGGCAACGCCCCCGACCTGCACGTCGTCTACCCGGGCAACGGCAGCGCCATGTCGATGAGCCAGATCGCCAAGGCCGGCCTGCTCGCCGACCTGTCCGACCAGGCGTGGACCCAGACCATCCCGACCGGGTTCAAGCCGGCCTTCCAGATGGACGGCAAGACCTACATGTACTCGGCCGGCTCCTCGGTCATCGGCGCCGTCTACAACAAGAAGGCGTTCGAGAAGGCCGGCATCGAGGCGCCGCCCACCACGTGGACCGAGTTCCTCTCCGTGTGCGACAAGCTGAAGAAGGCCGGGATCACCCCGATCGCGCTCGGCGCCCAGACGCCGTGGGTCACCCAGCTCATCACGTACGCGCTGGTGCCCTCCACCGTGTACGCCAAGGACCCCACCTTCGACGACAAGCAGCTCGCCGGGCAGGCCAGCTTCGCCCAGTCGGGCTGGCGCGAGGCCATGGAGATGTACCTGGAGCTGCAGAAGCGCGGCTTCTTCAACGACAACCCCAACGGCACCACGTTCGAGCAGCAGACCTCGATGGTGGCCACCGGCAAGGCGGCCATGGCCATCCAGGTCTCCGCCGTGCTGCCCGACTTCCGCAAGGCCGCCGCCACGCCGGACGACCTGTCGATGTTCCCCGTGCCGGGCGCCGACTCCGCCGACCAGGTGTGGATCCCCGCCGGCGTGGTGGTCGGCCTGGGCGCCGCCGCCAAGGGCAAGAACGCGGCCGAGGCCAAGGCGTTCATCGACTTCCTCGGCAAGCAGGAGAGCATCAACCGCTGGGCCAAGGCCATCTCCGCCATCCCGCTCACCCAGGACTCCAGCTCCACCATCGACCCGGCCGTGCAGTCCTTCCTGCCGTTCACCAAGGACCGCGCGGTGCCGTTCATGGACCAGCGCTGGCCGAACGCCGAGGTGCAGCCCGTGCACTTCGCGGTCGTCCAGGAGCTGCTGGCCGGCAAGACGAAGATCGACGACGCCCTCAAGAAGATGGACGAGGCGTACGCCAAGTGACCCCGGACGTCGCCCGGAGCCTTCCCTCCACGGCCCGCCGGCCGTGGGGGAGGTTCAGCTCGCTCACCCCTTCGTGGATCTTCGCCCTGCCGGCCCTGCTCGTGTACGCCGCCGTCGTGCTGTACCCGAGCCTGGCCGGCATGTTCTACGCCTTCACCGACTGGAGCGGCATCGGCGAGGAGAAGTCCTTCGTCGGGCTGGCCAACCTGACGGCCATGTTCCACGACGACCAGGCCATGGGCTCGATCGGCAACACGCTGCTGCTGACCGTGACCATCGTCGCGGTGCAGAACGGCGTGGGGCTGCTCCTCGCGCTCGGCGTGCACGTCAAGCTGAAGAGCCGTGCCGTCCTGCGGGTGGTGTTCTTCGCCCCCGTCGTGGTCAGCCCGGTCATGGTGGCCTTCCTGTGGAAGTACATCTACAACCCGGATCCGACGGCGGGCCTCAACGGCCTGCTCGGCACCCACATCGACTGGCTCGGCAACCCGTCGCTGGCGTTGTGGTCCATCGCCGGCACCGTGGTGTGGCAGTACGCCGGCTACTCGATGGTCATCTTCCTGGCGGGGCTGGAGGGGATCCCGCCGGAGCTGCACGAGGCGGCGATGATCGACGGCGCGGGGACGTGGCAGCGCTTCCGCTACGTCACCTGGCCGCTGCTGGCGCCGTCGCTGACCATCAACCTGATGCTGTCGACGATCGGCGGGCTCAAGCTGTTCGACCAGGTCTTCGCGGCCACGAACGGCGGCCCCGGCTACGCCACCGAGACGCTCTCGACGGTCCTGTACAAGCAGGCGTTCGTCTTCGGCAAGTTCGGCTACAGCACCGCGATCGCGCTGGTGCTGGCACTGTTCGTGGCGGCCGTGTCGATGGTGCAGCTCTACTATCTCCGCAACCGTGAGGTGGCCCAGTGAAGCGGACGTTCCTCCTGGAGATCGTCATGGTCGCGGTGGCCGTGGCGTTCCTCTTCCCGGTGTACGCGCTGATCACGCTGTCGCTGAAGGACCCGGCGCAGATCTCGCACACCCCGCTGTCGCTGCCCTCGCCGCCCACCCTGGACAACTTCGGCAAGGCGTGGACCGCCGCCGCGCTCGGCCCGTCGCTGGTCAACAGCACGGTGATCACCGTGGTCAGCCTCGTCGCGCTGGTGGCGCTCGGCTCGTTCGCGGCCTACTACCTGGCCCGTGCCAAGAGCCGGATGGGCTACGGCTTGTACGTGCTGTTCCTGCTCGGCATCGTGCTGCCGTTCCAGCTCGGCATGATCCCGCTCTACCAGCTCGTGACCGACCTCGGGCTGATCGGCTCCCACACCGGGATGATCATCTTCTACACGGGGATCCAGCTCCCGTTCACCGTGTTCCTCTACACGGGCTTCATCCGGGCTCTGCCGCGCGACTACGCCCACGCCGCCCAGATCGACGGCGCCTCCCACTTCACCGCCTTCACCAAGGTGGTCTTCCCGCTGCTGCGGCCCATCACGGGCACGGTGCTGATCCTCAACGCCGTGTTCATCTGGAACGACTTCTTCACCCCGCTGCTGTACCTGGGCGGGTCGGGATTCGAGACGATCCCGGTGAGCGTCTTCGCCTTCGTCGGCCAGTACGTCTCCGACCACGGCCTGGTCTTCGCCGGCCTGGTGCTCGGGGCGCTGCCGATCGTCGTCGCGTTCCTGCTGCTCCAGCGGTACGTCATCAAGGGCTTCGCCAGCGGCCTCAAGGGATGAGAGGGCCCCCCGGGCGGGCCCTCCCCGGCTTCCCACCGGCGGTGACCAGCGCATAACCTGAAGTGAAGGCCCGGGTGATACCCGGTGGCCCGGGCCGGCGGGGCATGCATGATGCTGGCGATGAACGAGTCCAGGCGGCAGCAGTACGTCAGGCTGCCCGCCGAGGTGACCAGCTTCGTAGGGCGTCGGCACGAGGTGGCCGAGGTCAAGCGACTCCTGTCCACGTCACGGACCGTGACGCTCACCGGGGTGGGCGGTGTCGGCAAGACCCGCCTCGCCCTGCGGGTCGGGCTCGACGTGGCCCGCGACTTCCGCGGCGGCGTGTGGTTCGTGGAGCTGGGCTCCCTGGAGAACCCCGACCTGCTGGCGCAGGTCGTGGTCGAGGCGCTGGAGATCCGCCGCCAGAGCGCCGACCCTCCGCTGCGGATTCTCGCCGACCACCTGCGCGACAAGCACGCGCTGATCGTCCTGGACAACTGCGAGCACCTGGTCCGCGCGTGCGCCGTCCTCGCGGAGGAGCTGCTGCGCGCCGCGCCCCGGCTGCACATCCTGGCCACCAGCCGCGAGGCGATGGGCTTCGCGGGTGAGCGGATCATGCCGGTCCCGACGCTGTCCGTGCCGGACGCCGACGGGTCGGAGCTGTCCATCGAGTCGCTGGCACGCTCCGACGCCGTGCGCCTGTTCACCGAGCGGGCCATGGCCGTCCTGCCGTCGTTCGCCCTCACCGAGGACAACCGCGACGTCGTCCTGCAGATCTGCCACCGGCTCGACGGCCTGCCGCTCGGCATCGAGCTGGCCGCCGTCCGGCTGCGCGCCCTGTCGGTCCGGCAACTGCTCGACCGGCTGGACGACCGGTTCCGGCTGCTCACCGCCGGGTCGCCGGCCGAGGCGCCACGCCACCAGACGCTGCGCGCCCTCATCGACTGGAGCTACGCGCTGTGCTCGGAGAAGGAGCGGCTGCTGTGGGCGCGCGCGTCGGTCTTCGCGGGCGGCCTCGACCTGGAGGGCGCCGAGGCGGTCTGCTCCGGCGCCGGCATCGACCGCGAGGAGGTGCTGGACCTCGTGTGCGGGCTGGTCGCCAAGTCGATCCTGATCAGGGAGGAGAACGGCTCGCGGGTCCGCTACCGGCTGCTGGAGATCATCCGCCAGTACGGCCTCGAACGGCTCGCCGCCCAGGGAGAGGACGCCGAGCTGCAGCGACGGCACCGCGCCTACTACCGGGAGCTCGCCGCCCAGGCACGGGCGGAGCTGTTCGGGCCGTCGCAGGTCTCGTGGTTCACCCGGCTGCGCCACGAGCACGCCAACCTGCACGCCGCGCTCCAAGGCTGCCTCGACAACGCCGAGGAGGCCGGGGTCTGCCTGGAGATGGCCGCCGACCTCCTCTACCACTGGATCACCGGCTACTACCTGGGCGAGGGCCGCCGCTGGCTGGACCGCGCGCTCGCCGCCGGCGCCGGGAGCCCCGAGACGCGGGCGCGGGCACTGTGGGCCGGAAGCTGGCTGGCCATCATCCAGGCCGACGTCCCGGCCGCCGCGGCGCTGCTGAAGGAGAGCCAGACGCTGGGCGAGCGGCTGGAGCTGGAGGGCGTGCTCGCCTACGTCTCGCTGTACTCCGGGATGATCGCCATGTACGAGGGCGACACGGACACGGCCATCGAGCTCTACGAGCAGGCCCTGGCCCGGCACCAGGCCACGGGTGACCCGGTGGGCACCACGCTGGCCCTCATCCGGCTCTCCCTGGCGCACTCCTTCCGCGGCGACTCCGCCCGCGCCATCGCGATGGGCGACGAGTGCCTCGCCCTGGCCGACGCGCACGGGGAGGGCTGGCACAAGGCGTACATGATGATGGCGCTCGGCGTGGACGTGTGGCGGCAGGGCGACCCGCGGCGGGCCTTCGAGCTGGAGACGCAGAGCCTGACCTTCAACCGCGCGGTCGGCGACCCGCTCGGCGCCGGGGTGAACCTGGAGGTGCTGGCCTGGATCGCCGCCACCGAGCAGCACCACGAGCGGGCGGCGCGGCTGCTGGGCGCCCTACGGGCGGTGTGGGAGGCGATCGGCGCGCCGCTGTCCGGCTACGGTCACCTGGCCCGCTACCACGACGACTGCGAGCGCCTGGCCCGGGAGGCGCTCGGCCGGTCCGCCTTCGAGGCGGCCTTCGAGGAGGGCGCCCGGCTGTCGTACGACGACGCGCTCGACTACGCGCTCCAGAGGGACGAACGCGTCGGCGAGCCCACCGGCGGCGGCGGCGAGCGCCCCGCCTCCAAGGGAGGGTCCGCACCCCTCACCCGGAGGGAGATGGAGATCGCCCGGCTCGTCACCCGGGGCCTGACCAACAAGGAGATCGCCTCGGCTTTGGTGATCTCGCAGCGCACCGCGGAAAGTCACATCGAGCACATCATGAGCAAGCTCGGTTTCCGCTCGCGGGCCCAGGTGGCGGTCTGGATGAACGAGCACGACGGCGGCTCGGGCTGAGGCGTCCCCCACGGCGCTCGTCCGCGGGGCGGCGCGCGCCCGGTCAGTACGGCAGGCGGCGGCCGGATGGAGTCCGCAGGTCGGGGCCGGGGTCTCCGGTGCTCGGCTTCTTGGACTTGCGGATCTGGATCCTGCGCACGGGATACCTGTTCCTTTCGCGCTCCGCCGCCTGAGGCGGCCGTTCCACGCGCCGCCTCAGGCGGCCGTTCCACAGCACACGGGGCCCGTGGAGATGCTCCGGCCGTCCGGCAGCAGCTCCCCCGTGTCCTCGAAGATCACCACGCCGTTGCAGAGGAGGCCCCATCCCTGCTCGGGATGGAAGGCGACCAGGCGGGCCGCGTCGTGACTCGGGTCGTCCGCCGGTGGACACGGCGGCTGGTGCTGGCACATGGCTCGTACCTCTCTCCTTCGGTTGAGCCCATGTCTAAGCACTCAGCTTGCCCGGCGCACGGCAACAGAGCCACGGGATAAATCCCTATTTCGGTACCTAGACGCCAGTACCTACGTAGTCAGGTCAGGAAACGGTCGAGCGGGAGGCACCGCACGGTCAGGCGGGCGGAGCCTCGCGGACGACGCGCACCTCACCCGCGGGGACCGTGAGCGCGCCGTCCACCGGCAGGCCGCCGGGGACCGTGACGCCGGTGGCCGGCACCGTCGCGCCGGCCTCCGTGTGGTTGATGGCGAACAGGTACGACCGGCCGTCCGGGTGCGCCCGCCGTACGAGCTCGACACCAGGATGGGACGTGGTGCCCACCCCGGCGTCCGCGCAGACCTCGGCCACCACGCGGCCCAGCAGGTCGCCGTCGGGCAGCGTGGTCAGGTAGTGAGCCGTGCCGTCGCCCCACGCGTTGCGGGTCCAGGCGGGCTCCCCGCTGGTGTAGACGTCGAGGACCTTCGCGGTGGTGGCGTGCGCGAGCTCGCTCCACACCGTGCCGGCGCCTCCGCCCGCGAGCGTCACCGACTCGCCGGCGGCGAGCGGGAAGAACTCCTCGACCGTCACCCCGAGCAGGTCGCGGAACGCCCCCGGATAGCCGCCCAGCCGCACCCGGTCGTGCTCGTCCACGATCCCGCTGTACGGGCCGACGAGGACGGTGCCGCCGGCCGCCGCGAACCGCTCGACGTTGGCCGCGCCCCGGTCGCTGATCAGGTAGAGGGCGGGCACGACGAGCAGTTTGTACGCGGACAGGTCGCCCTCCGGGTGGGCGACGTCGCAGGTGACGCCGGCCTTCCAGAGTGCGCCGTACCACTGGCGGATCACCTCGACCGGGTCGTGGTCGGCGGTCGGCTGGGCCGGGTGGTCCTCCGCCCAGACGCTGGCGTAGTCGAGCAGGACGGCGGCATCGGCGGTGACCGTGCTGCCCTCCACCTCGGCCAGGTCCTTGAGCAGCGCGCCGAGGGCGGTCACCTCGCGCCAGATCTTCGTGTCGGTGCCCGTGTGCGGGACCATCCCCGAGTGCCACTTCTCGGCGCCGGCCCGGGAGGCCCGCCACTGGAAGAACATGATCGCGTCCGCTCCCCTGGCGAGGTGCTGGACGGAGTTGCGCAGCATCTCGCCGGGCCGCTTGGCGCGGTTGTATCCCTGCCAGTTGACGCCGCTGGTGGAGTGCTCCATGAGCAGCCACGGGCGGCCGCCGCTCAGCGAGCGGGCGAAGTCGGCGGAGAACGCGAGGTGGATGTGGGGGTCCTCGCCGATGAGGTAGTGGTCCGTGGCGACGGGGTCCACCTCGGGGGCGAACGACCAGTAGTCCATCTCCCAGTGCATCCCGGCCATGAGGTTGGTGGTGGCGGGGACGCCGGGGGTGATGCCGGCGAGCAGGTCGCGCTCGGCCCGGAAGAGGTCGAGCAGCGCGTCGGAGCTGAACCGGCGGAAGTCGAGCTGCTGGCCCGGGTTGGTGAACGTGGGGGTCGCCCGGGGCGGCAGGATCTGCTCCCAGTCGCTGTAGCGCTGCGACCAGAAGGCGGTGCCCCAGGCGTCGTTGAGCGCGTCGAGGGTGCCGTAGCGCCCGCGCAGCCAGACGCGGAAGGCGGCGGCGGAGGCGTCGCAGTGGCAGCGGGCGTTGTGGCAGCCGTACTCGTTGTGGATGTGCCACATGGCCAGCGCCGGGTGGTCGCGGTAGCGCCGGGCCACCTGCTCGGCGATGCGCAGCGCCCGCTCCTTGTAGATCGGCGAGCTGGGGCAGAAGCCCTGCCTGCTGCCGTGGTGCAGCCTGCGGCCGTCGGCGTCGACGGGCAGCGCCTCGGGATAGGTGTGGCCGAACCACGGGGGCGGGGCGGCCGTCGGGGTGGCCAGGCACGCCTGCACGCCGTTGGCGTGGAGCAGGTCCATGACCTTGTCGAGCAGGCCGAAGTCGAACCTGCCCTCCTCCGGCTCCAGGAACGCCCACGAGAAGATGCCGACGCTGACCCGGTTCACCCCGGCCTCGCGCATGAGGGCGACGTCCTCGGCCCAGGTCTCCTCGGGCCACTGCTCGGGGTTCCAGTCGCCGCCGTAGACGATCACAGGGGGGCTCCTCGCGGGGACGGCGTTCGGGGACGCGTGGCCGCGCCAGGGTGTATTAAAACGTTCTTCTTCGTCCGGGACAAGGGCGGTCCGCGGGTTGGCATGGTTTGAATTGACCGATCGTTCCAGTAACGGCTAGGGTTCGAGCATGGCCAGGAGCAAGGAGTTCGACCCCAGCGCGGCGCTCGACGCGGCACTGGAGCTGTTCTGGGAGCGGGGCTACGAGAGCACCTCGATGGCCGACCTGGTCGAGCGGCTGGGCATCGGCCGGGCCAGCCTGTACGCGACGTTCGGCGGCAAGCACGAGCTCTACATGAAGGCGCTCCAGCGCTACCTGGACGCGCAGAGCCCGTCGCCCGTCGAGATGCTGTCCCAGCCCGGCCCGGCGCTGCCGGCCGTCCGGCAGCTGGTCGAGATGTACGCCCGGCAGTCGTCCAGCGACGAGGGCAAACGCGGCTGCATGATCGTCAACGCGGCGGCCGAGCTGATGCCGCGTGACGAGGAGGTGTCCCGGTTCGTCGACCGCAACTGGGAGGGCCTGGAGACGGCCCTGACCTCGGCGCTCATCCGGGCCAGGGCGCAGGGCGAGCTCGCCCCGGACCGGGACCCGCGGGCGCTGGCCAGGTTCCTCATGGTGCTGCTGCAGGGGATGCGCGTCATGGGCAAGGCGTCGGCCGATCCGGCGCGGATGCGCGACGCGGCGGCCCACGCCCTCAGCCTGCTCTGAAGCCTCCCCTCTGGAAGACGAGGAAGACCTTGCCATGCCTTTTATCTGGAACGAACGGTCTAGTTCGGTTGGTCCGGCGTTCATCGTGCTCGCCGGCTCTCAAGTCGTCCTCATCGCGTCGATCACGCTCCTCGTCGTCCCGCTCCCGTCCATCCAGCGTGAGCTCGGCCTGGATCCGGCCGACCTGGCGCTGCTCAGCTCGGCCTACGGGCTGTCGTTCAGCGGCCTGCTCCTGCTCGGGGGAAGGCTTGGCGACCTGTACGGGCACCGCCGCGCGTTCCTGACCGGCGTGGCCCTGTTCGGGGTCGCCTCGGCCGCGGCCGCGCTGGCGCCCGGGCACCTGGTGCTGCTCCTGGCGCGGTTCGCCCAGGGGGTGGGAGCCGCGATCACGGCTCCGGCGGCCATGGCGCTGGTCCGGCAGGTGGTGCCGGAGGAGCGCCGGCCACGGGCGATGGCCGTGTGGGGGACGCTGTCGGTGACCGGCGCGACGGCGGGCAGCCTGCTGTCCGGTGTGATCGCCGCCCTGGCGTCATGGCGATGGGCGTTCGCCATCCCGATCGCGGCCTCGGCCGCCGTCGTGGCCGCCGCCCGGCTGCTCCCGGACCGGCCTGCCGGCGGGACCTCCGGCCGGGCGCCGCGGCTCGACGTGCCCGGAGCGGTCCTGGCGACCGCGGGCATGGTGACGCTGAGCTTCGGACTGCTGTACGCCGCGCCGATCGTGGCGGGCGCCGGCGGGCTGCTGCTGGCGGCGTTCACCGCCGTGGAGCTCCGCGCGGCCGAACCGCTGCTCCCCCTGGGCTTCCTGGCCTCGCCCCGCCGGTCCGCGGCGCTGGTCGCCGTCCTCGTCACGGCCGCCGCCAGCGCGACCACCACGTTCTTCCTGACGCTCTGGCTCCAGCAGGTACGCGGCCTGACACCGCTGCAGACCAGCGCCGCGTTCGCCCCGTACCTGCTGGTGCTCGCCATGGGGCCGGTGTCGGGACGGCTCATCGGGCGCCTCGGCGCCCGCGCGGTGACCGTGTGCGGGCTGGGACTCGGGGCGCTCTCCATGGGGCTGCTCAGCCTGATCGAGCCGGGCACCCCGTACGCCGGAGTGGTGCTCGCCGGGCTGCTGCTCTTCCCGGTCGCCTCCGGGCTGGCGCTGTCGGGGGCGACCGTGACGGCGCTCGACGGCGTACCCGCCCGCCAGGACGGGCTCGGGGCCGGGCTGGTCAACACCGCGATGGAGGTGGGGCCGACCGTCGGGCTGGCGGCGCTGGCGGCCCTCGCCGCGGCACGCACCGGCCCGCATCGGGATCCGGCCGCCGTCACCCACGGATACGGCTTCGCGCTGGCCGCCACCGCACTGCTCTTCATCCTGACCGCGGCGCTGACCGGCTTCGCCGGCCGCAACCCGCGCGACGAGAACACCCACAACCGAGAGGATCGTCATGAGGTTCGCAGATAAGGTCGCGCTCGTCACCGGCGGCGGCTCCGGCATCGGCCGGGCCACCGCGCTCGCCTTCGCCCGCGAGGGAGCACGCGTCGTGGTCGCCGGGCGGAGCAGGGAGCCGCTGGAGCAGACCGTGAAGCTGGCCGAGGAGGCCGGCGGCCGGGCCGCCGCGATCACGGCCGACGTGACCCGCGCCGCGGACGTGCAGCGGCTGGTGGCCGGGACCGTCGCGACGTACGGGTCGCTGGACGTCGCCGTCAACAACGCCGGGGTCTTCACGGCGGGGCAGGCAGCCGAGATCGACGAGGACGACTGGGCCTTCACCTTCGCGGTCAACACCACGGGCGTCATGCTGTCCATGAAGTACGAGATCGCCCACATGCTCACGGCCGGCGGCGGGGTCATCGTCAACATCGCCTCGCAGATCGGCGCCCACCAGCGCCTCCCCGGCCTGGGGGCGTACGGGGCGAGCAAGGCGGCCGTGGCCGCGCTGACGCGCACGGCGGCCCTGGAGTACATCCGGCAGGGAATCCGGATCAACGTCGTCAGCCCGGGGGCGCACGACACGACGATGTCGATGCGCCCGGGTGAGACGGAGGCGGACCGCGCGGAGCGGGTGCGCGACTCGCTCCCCGCCGGACGGGTCGGCACTCTGGAGGAGGCGGCGGGCGCGATCCTCTGGATCGCCTCGCCGGAGGCCGGCTTCGCGGTCGGCCACGACCTGGTGGTGGACGGCGGCGCCGCCCTCTGACGCGGCCGTGGGGGCGGGTTTGGCCGGTGGAGCGGCGGACAGGTGCCGCGGATGATCGAAGGATTCCGTGACGACGAGGTGCGGCTCGACGGCGAGGTGTCCGTCTTCTTCCGGCACGCGGGCCACGGGCCACCCGCGGTGCTGCTGCACGGCCATCCCCGCACCTCCGCCACGTGGCACCGCGTCGCCCCTCGCCTGGTCGGGGCGGGGTTCACGGTCGTCTGCCCCGACCTGCGCGGCTACGGCCGCTCCCTCGGCCCCGCCCCCACGCCCGACCATGCCGGCCACTCCAAGCGCGCCATGGCCGGCGACGTGGTCGCCCTGATGCGGCACCTGGGCCACGAACGGTTCGCGGTGGCGGGGCACGACCGGGGCGGCTGCGTCGCCTTCCGGCTCGCCCTCGACCACCCCGCGGCGGTCACGCGCGTGGCGCTACTCGACTGCGTACCGATCACCGAGCACCTGTCCCGCATGACGGCGAGGTTCGCCGCCCTCTACTGGCACTGGTTCTTCCTCGCCCAGCCCGGCATCCCCGAACGCGTCATCAACGCCGACCCCGACGCCTGGTACGACGGCGACCCCGATGCCATGGGACACGCCAACCACGCGGAGTTCCGCCGGGCCACCCGCGACCCCCGCGTCGTGCGGGGCATGCTGGAGGACTACCGCGCCGGCCTGACCGTCGACCGACGTCAAGAGGAGGCCGACCGGGCCGCCGGCGCCCGGCTGCGCTGCCCCGCCCTGGTCCTGTGGTCCGTCCGCGACGACCTGGAGGACCTCTACGGCGACCCGCTCGCCCTGTGGCGTGACTGGGCGGGCGACCTGCGCGGCCACGGCGTCGACTCCGGCCACCACATGGCCGAGGAGGCCCCCGCCGAGCTGGCCGCCGCACTCACCGCGTTCCTCAAGGACTGAGCCCGGGGCTCGTGGGACGCGAGAGGCCAAGGTGACGATCTTGATTAAGGCGGATAAATCGTCATATAGAGCATTAATGCATCCGCTAAGCGGGTGTGTCGGTTAGCGGGGCCTAGCCGCGGAGATGGCGTTCTTGATAAACATTTCCGCGCCACCCGCGGGCGCTTTCCTGAACCGGCCATCCATTAAGGGCGATAGTGAGCGAACCGATCCAGCCGTCCCTCCTGGGAACGCACTCTGTTCGCTCCCCGTCAATGCTCTCCCGGCGGGAGAACCCGGTTGCTGGCCGATGATTTCTTCCTCATCGTGTGGGACACGACGGGCACCGGCAAGCCGCGCCTCTACCTCCAGGGGCTGACATTGGGCCTGGCCGGAGCCCTGCTCGGGGAGCTGGTGCTGGAGAACCGGGTCACGGTGCGCGGCGCGCGGCTCCAGCTTCTCGACCGGCTGCCGCTCCGCGAACGCGTCGCCGACGGCATCCTCGCCGATATCGCGAATTCGCCCCAGCACACCGATGTGCGTACCTGGCTGGCGTACCTCGCGCAGCGTTCCCTCCCCGACGTGACCGGCCGGCTGCTGGGTATCGGGCTGCTGGAATGCGTGACTCCTAAATTGTTGAAACACAAACAGAATCGGTATTTCGCCACGGAGTTCGGGCCGGCCGTCTGGCCGTCCACCCGGCTGCGCCTCTCACTGGTCCGCCGCCGGCCGCTGAATCCGTACGACATGCTGCTGGCCGCACTCGTGGACGCCTGCGGCATGACCGACACCGTCGTCGAGGACACCGGCCACCGTCCCGAAGCGCACCGCCACATGACCGCCGTCCTCGCGGCCATGCCGCAGCCCCTGAGCGACCTCAGCCGCCACGTCAGCGCGGCCGTCGGCGACGCCGTCCTCACCTACCGCACCTGACCCCCCGCTGAACCCCCCAGAGAGGTATCGGATGCCCGTCGCCCCCTCGACCACCCGCCCGGACCCCATCGCCGGCGCCCTGGCCGCCGACCGGCTCGGCGCCCCGTCCGTCGTGTACTTCGTGCTGTCGGCCGCCGCTCCGCTGACCGTGGTCGCCGGCGTGGTCACCACCGCCTACGCCGTCACCGGCATCACCGGCCTGCCCGTCGCCTTCCTCGCCGTGGGCGCCGTGCTCGCCGTCTTCGCCGTCGGGTACGTCGCCATGGCCCGGCACATGGCCAACGCCGGAGCCTTCTACACCTACATCAGCCGGGGCCTCGGCCGTCCGGCCGGCATCGCCGCGGCCTGGGTCGCGCTGATCGCCTACAACGCGCTCCAGGTGGGCCTGTACGGGGCGTTCGGCGCGGCGGCCACCCCCCTCGTCGAGCGGTGGACGGGCGTCTCGCCGCCCTGGTGGGTGCTGTCGCTGGTGGCGTGGGCGCTGGTCGCGGTCCTCGGGGTGATGCGGATCGACATCAACGGCCGGCTGCTCGCCGTCCTGCTCACCGCCGAGGTCGCGGTGATCCTGCTGTTCGACGTGGCCGACCTCGCCCGGCCGGCCCCGGCCGGGCTCTCGCTGGAGACCCTGTCGCCGGGCGCGCTGTTCGTGCCCGGCGTGGGCGCGCTGCTGATCACGGCCACGCTGGGCTTCGTCGGGTTCGAGTCGGCCGTGGTCTTCTCCGAGGAGAGCCGCGATCCCCGCCGGACGGTGCCGACCGCCACGTACACCTCGGTCGCCGTCATCGCCGGCATCTACGCCCTGTCCGCCTGGGCGATGACGGTCGCCACCGGCCCCTCCGTCATCGTCGCGGTCGCCCGCCGCGACGGCGCCGAGACGATCTTCACCATCGCCGCGACGCACCTCGGCGCCACCGTGGTGGACCTCGCCCGGGTGCTCTTCGTCACCAGCCTGTTCGCGGCGATGATCTCCTTCCACAACACCACGGCCCGTTACTTCTTCGCCCTCGGCCGCGAGCGCGTGCTGCCCGCCGTGTTCGGCCGCACCCGGCCGCGCACCGGGGCGCCCAAGGCCGGCTCGATCGCGCAGAGCGCGCTGGGCTTCCTCGTGATCGTCGGGTACGCGGCACTGGGCCTGGACCCGCTGGTCCAGCTCTTCTTCTACGGCGGCTCCTTCGGCGGCTTCGGGGTGCTCCTCCTGGTCTTCGCCACCTCCGTCGCCGTCATCACCTTCTCCCGGCAGCCGAGCGGCGAGGACGTCTGGCGCCGGCTGGTCGCGCCGGTCCCGGCCGCCGCGGCGCTGGCCGTCATGGTGTGCCTGGCGGTCACCAACTTCTCGACGGTCCTCGGCGTGCCGGACGGCGACCCGCTGGCCTGGATCCTGCCCGGCGTGTACGCGGGCGCGGCCGTGGTGGGCCTGCTGTGGGCCCTGGTGCTGCGCAGCGGACAGCCGGCCGTCTACTCCCGGGTCGGGCTGGGAGCCAAGGCCGCGACCCTCCACGACATCGCCCGCTGATCCGCGAGGAGACCCCTGCCATGCCCGCACGACCCTGGTCCCGCGTCATCCGCCGCGCCGGCGCCGCCGACGTGCCGCGCGTCGCCGAGCTGATCGCGACGGCGTTCGCCCCTCTCGACGCCGTGGCGTACCTCGTGCCCGAGTCCGCCGGCCGGCACGAGATCATGACCGCCGACTTCCTGATCCTCGTCGAGCACGCCGCCCGGCACGGCCGGATCGACGTGATCGACGACGCGCCGGCCGTCGCCGTCTGGTTCCCGCGCACGGGCCCGGTGCCCGAGCCGCCCGGGTACGAGCGCCGGCTGGCGGAGGCCACCGGGCCGTGGCTGCCCCGGTTCCGGCTGCTGGACTCGCTGTTCGACAAGCACCACCCGGACGAGCCGCACCACCACCTGGCGTTCCTGGCGGTCCATCCGTCGCGGCAGGGCCAGGGGCTCGGCACCGCCCTGCTGCGCCACCACCACGCCGAGCTCGGCGGGCTGCCCGCGTACCTGGAGGCGAGCAGCCCGCGCAGCCGCGCCCTGTACCTGCGGCACGGGTACCGGCCACGCGATCCGTTCGCGCTGCCGGACGGCTCGACGTTCTGGCCGATGTGGCGCCCCGGCGACCCGCCGGCGGCGGCCTGACGGACGCGCGGGGAACGCGAGCCGTCACACGGGGGACACCTCGTGCGCCCGGTTTAATGCCGCCGCAATGCCACGGATCGTGGCCGCGTAACAGCCGGTGGTGAGACTGGCGGCCATGAGCGATGCACCGAAGGCGATCCACCCGCGTCCCGAACCCGGCCGCCGGCACCACGCGCGCTCCTGGCGGCGGGAGGCCGTCGAGGTCGCCGTGCTGTTCCTGGCGGTCGGCCTGGCCCACCTGCTCGCCACGCTCCTGGGACACACCGACCCCGGGCCGGTCGTGCTGGTCGGGCTCGGCGCCGCGCTGGTCCTCGGCTCGGCCATCCACAGGAGACTCCACGGCGGCCCGCCCTCCGGAGGCGGGCGCCCGGGGACCGGCGGAAGGGGCGGAGGCCGGCCCGGCGGCGGAGGGCGGCCTGTCACACCGCCTCCGGGCGGCGCCGGGACGACCATGACGCTGTGGCGGGTCCGGATGCGCGTGGTCGAGCGGCCCGGCCGCCTCGCGGAGGTCGCGGGCGCGTTCGGCCGCCTGGGCTGCAACATCCTTTCCCTGCACATCGCCCCCACGGGCAGCAGCGCCATCACGCCGGCGGGCTGCGACGCCCTGGACGAGTTCGTCGTCGAGGCGCCCACGGGCCTGGAGCCGGACGCCGTGCGCGCCGCGCTGTCGGAGGCCGGCGGCCTGGACGTGCTGGTCGTGCCCGCCCAGGTCAAGGACCTGACCGACCCGGGCATCCAGGGCCTGCTGCTGGCCCGCCGCGTCCACGACGACCCCGAGCAGCTCCCCCAGGCGATGGGCGAGCTGCTGCGCGCGCCCGACGTCGAGTGGCGCCGTCCGGGCGAGACCGTGGACGAGGACGGCGAGCTGAACAGCACGATGGTGGTCTCCGTCCACCCGGAGCGCGCCCTGCTGCTGCGGCGTCCCGGCCTGCCGTTCACGCCGACGGAGGCGGCCCGCGCCGCCGCGCTGGCCGCCGCCGCCCGCGACGCCCGTTACAGCCGCGCATGAGGCGCCGAGCCGGCTGAAAGTTTCATCGCGCGTTGCCGGGCTCCGGGCGCCGTGTTTCAATGCCTGCACACGGGTGCTGCCGGGCGGGGCGGGTCGTGGACGGATTCCCCTTTCGCTCGAACAAGGGACTCCTCCATGAGACCGATCCGGTCGGCGGCCCTGGTGGCCGCGATGGCCGTGGCCCTGGTGACGAGCCTGCTGGTGGCGTTGTCGCCGCAGCAGGCACAGGCCCACGGCGTCACGATGTTCCCCGGCGCGCGCACGTTCCTGTGCTGGCAGGACGGCCTGCGCGACAACGGGCAGATCATCCCCTACAACCCGGCCTGCGCGGCGGCGGTCGCGCAGAGCGGCTCGACCCCGCTCTACAACTGGTTCGCGGTGCTGCGCTCCGACGGCGCCGGCCGCACGACGGGGTTCATCCCCGACGGCCAGCTCTGCAGCGGCGGCACGGGCGGCCCGTACGACTTCACCGCCTACAACGCGGTCCGCTCCGACTGGCCCGTCACCCACCTGACCTCGGGCGCGACCATCCAGATCCGGCACAGCAACTGGGCGGCGCACCCCGGCTCGTTCGTCTACTACATCACCAAGAACGGCTGGAACCCCGACGGGCCGCTCAAGTGGTCCGATCTGGAGTCGTTCGGCAGCGCCGCCAACCCGCCGCAGTCCGGCGGGACGGGCGCGCTCAACTACTACTACTGGAACGTCCAGCTCCCGTCGGGCAAGAGCGGCCGGCACATCCTGTACATCCACTGGATCCGCTCCGACAGCCAGGAGAACTTCTACAGCTGCTCCGACGTGGTCTTCGACGGCGGCAAGGGCGAGGTCACCGGCGTCGGCCCGAACGGCCAGTCGCCCGGCACGACCCCGACCGTCACCTCCACGGCCACCCCGACCGTGACCCCGACCTCCTCCGGAAGCTGCTCCGCCACCTGGCGCACCATCGCCACGCCCGGCTGGGCGGGCCACTTCCAGGGCGAGGTGACCGTGCGCAACCCGGGCTCCACGCCGCTGAACGGCTGGACGGTCCGGTGGGCGTACAGCGGAGGCCAGGGCTTCGACGGATCACCGTGGAACGGCGTGCTCTCCTCGCAGCCGCCCAACGTGGCGGTCAAGAACGCGCCCCACAACGCGCAGCTCGCGGCGAACGCCAGCACCACGTTCGGGTTCAACGCGACCGGCACCGCCCCCGACCCGGCTCCCGCGCTGACGTGCACGAGCCCCTAGGCGACGGCCGGACCGGGGCGGGGACCATGACCCTGTCCCGGCGGAAGGGGGTCGTGGCGGCGATCGCCGCGGCCCTCCTCCTGCTGGCCGGGGTGGCCGTGGTCCTGGGCGTGCAGCAGGCTGACCGGCACGACCTGGAGCGGCGGCTCGCGGCCCGGGTCACGGCCCTGCTCGAACAGGCGACACCCGCCGAGCACCACGAGCACGGCCACGACTTCGGTGAGAACGCCGGTCGGGTGGTGTGCGCGGTGGAGCCGTTCGGCTTCGACCCGCCGGCCGCCCGGACGGTGACCGAGGTGCGGTGGGTCTACGCCCGGCACATGTGCGCGATCACCGGTGCGGGCACGAACTGGGCCATGTCGGTCCGCGCCTCGGGCCCGATCGCGGTACGGCTGGGTGACGCGCCATGGGTCAGGGTCCCCGAGCCGGGCCCGGGCTATCCGGACCGGGTCAGGGAGATCGTCCCGGAGCGCTGGCACGAGGAGGCGTTCGAGGCGTTCGCGGACGAGGGGGTGATCGACGCGGCGCGCGATCGGTTCGAGCGGGAGACCGCTCGCTGACCACGGGCCGGCTGACCACGGGCTCGCTGACCACGGGGCGGGTCATGACGGGGAGAACGCGGCCGGCGGAGAGGGGGGAGGTCTCAAGGCCGGCCGCGTCCCTGCCATCCGGGCGGGATGGTGTCATGGAACGGTCACACGGTTCAGCGGGACGGCCTCACCTCCTGGCCTCGACGGGAGCGCGGTAGGGGAGCCGGATATGGAGCCCGATGTGGGAGCGCTCCCAAGCAGGATTGTGGGAGCCGGCGGCCAGATGTCAACGAAAAGCGGTCACGAACGGCGAGACTTCCCGCCCCACCTGGATCTGTCCGTGAAACTTTCACGGAGGTCGGCGAAGCTCCCGGAATGGGTCATGACGCGCGTGACGCACGCCGCCCGGGGTAGGCGGCGGCGTAGTCGAGAGGAGACCGTCATGACCGACAGCTCGCACCGGCCGGAGACGATGGAGGAGACGGACGTCATCGATCTGCTGCAGGCCCAGCACGCCATGATCAGGGACATGTTCGACGAGGTCGAGACGGCGGGCCCGCAGGAGCGGGGCGAGGCCTTCACCCGCCTGGTGCGCCTCCTCGCCGTGCACGAGACGGCCGAGGAGGAGATCGTCCACCCGTACGCCCGCAAGGTCATCGACGGGGGCGAGGGCGTCGTCGACGAGCGGCTGGCCGAGGAGCGCGAGGCCAAGGAGCTGCTCCAGCAGATGGACAAGGACGGGCCCGACGCCCCCGACTTCCTGGAGAGGCTCGCGGTGCTGCGCGCCGCCGTCACCGCGCACGCCCGCAGCGAGGAGCGCTACGAGTTCGCCAAGCTGCGGGCCGAGACCAGCCCCGCCGAGCGCCGCGCGATGTCCGCCGGGGTCAAGGCCGCCGAGGCGATGGCGCCCACCCATCCGCATCCGGGCGTCGAGTCGGCCACCAAGAACATCCTGGTCGGGACGCCCACCGCGATGATGGACCGCATCCGCGACGTCATCCGGCAGGCGAAGAAATGACCTTCCCGCCCGGTACGCGTGCCCCGGCCCGCGGTGAGGCGCCCGGGGCGAGCGGGCCCGCCCTCGGGGCCGAGACCGGGCCCGTGGTACTCGGGGCCGCCGCCGTCCCCGACCGGGGCACGGCGGCGCTGGCCCGGGCGCACGGGCTGTTCAACGTGGTGGGCGGGCTCTGGCCGCTGCTGCACATGCCGAGCTTCGAGCGGGTCTTCGGCCCGAAGACCGACCGCTGGCTGGTCCGTACGGTGGCCGGGCTGCTGGTCGGCGTCGGCTGGACCCAGCTCCGAGGCGCCTCGACCGTGGCGGGGGCCGAGCAGGCGCGCCGCGTCGGCCGGGCCACGGCTGCCACGCTGCTGGCCGTCGACCTGGTGTACGTGCCGAAGGGCCGCATTTCGCCCATGTACCTGCTGGACGCGGCCGCGGAGGGCTTCTGGCTCCTCGCCTGGCTGCGCCGCCCGCGGGCACGCGCCGAACGGAGGTGAGGCGGGCGCGCCGTCCGAGCGGCGACGGTAGGGCTGTCCCTACCCCGGACCGGCCTGCGGGCGGCATCGTCCCGGGCCGTCCGCGTCCGTAGCGTTCTCCTCATGACGACCCTCCGGCATCGCATCGCCTCCGACACCCGCTACACGCTCCTGGGACTGCCGACCGCTCTCGCCTCGTTCGCCCTGGTCGTGACCGGTGTCGCTGCCGGGCTGGGCAGCGCGGTCGCCGTCGTCGGCCTGCTGGTGCTCGCCGCCACCGCCCTCCTGGCGCGCAACGTCGCCGACAGCGAGCGCGCGGCCCTCGCCGACGTCCTGCGCCGGCCCGTCACCCGTCCCGTGTACGCCCGGCCGCCGGTGGGGGCCGGCTGGTGGCGGCGGACGCTGAACCCGTTGACGAGCGCCCAGACCTGGATGGACCTGCTGTACGGCATCCTGGCGCTGCCGTTCGCCATCGTCTCGTTCGTCGTCACCACCGTCTGGTGGGCGGTGGCGATCGCCGGTCTGACGTTCCCGCTCTACGGGTGGATCATCGCGGGAATCCCCGGCGTCGACGGCGGGCTGCCGCAGTTCCTCGGCCTGGGCAGCGGCACGACGACGTTCGTGCTGTTCAACACCGCGGTGGGCGCGCTGTTCGCGCTGACGCTCGCGCCCGCGCTGCGGGGGGCCGCGCTGTTCAGGGCGGTGCCCGCGCAGATCCTGCTGGGCCGCCCCGTCGCGGACGGCCCGTACGAGGCGGCCGCGTACGGGCCCTCGCACCCGGCCTTCCGCGCCACCGCCCACCTGTGAGACCGAGCGGCCGCGAACCGGGGCAAGGCAGAACGAAAGGGGCCGGCCGCCACAGAATCCCTCCCGGTCAGCGGCGGCCGGCCCCCTCCCCCCTCCATGTCAAAGCTTGACGGTTACCGCGCTGACCAGGAAGGATGCGGCGTTCCGAGGAACGGTTTTCCCCGGTGAAAGCTCCGTATAGATGCCATAATCCCGGTGATGCAAGCACCGGACGCGAGCCCGAGAGGGCAGCTGGGCGACTTCCTGAGCACGCGGCGATCCCTGATCACCGCGGCGGACGTGGGCCTGCCGGCGACCGGCCACCCGCGACGCGTGCCGGGTCTGCGCCGGGAAGAGGTGGCCCAGCTCGCCGGCATCAGCATCGACTACTACACGCGCCTGGAGCAGGGCCGCGTGCGCACCGCCTCCCGCCCGGTGCTGCACGCCATCGGCCGCGCCCTGCTGCTCAACGACGACCAGCAGCGCCACCTCATCCAGCTCGCGCACCCCGACGACGCCGTCGAGCGGCGCGGCGGCCCGACGGCCCGGGTGAGCCCCCAGGTGGAGCGCCTGCTCGCCAACCTCGCCGACACCCCGGCCCTGGTCATGGGCCGCTACTTCGACATCCTCGCCTGGAACCGGCTGGCCGCCGCGCTGCTCGGCGACCTGGCCGCCATGGAGCCCCGGCACCGCAACTACGTGCGGATGACGTTCCTCGACCCCCACGTCCGGGCGATGCTCGTCGACTGGCGCGAACGCGCCCAGGAGGCCGTGTCCGCGCTGCGGCTGGCGGCGGGGGTGGCCTGCGACGCGCCCCGGCTGCGGGAGCTGGTGGGCGAGCTGTCCCTGCGCGACCAGGACTTCCGCACCTGGTGGACCCAGCACCTGGTGACCACGCGCACCTCGGGGAGCAGCCGGCTGGACCACCCGGTGGCCGGCCGGTTCAGCGTGGACTGGCAGGTCCTCACCTGCGTGGACGACGGCGCCCAGGCGATCGTGCTCATGAGCGCCCCCGCCGGCGGCCCCGACCACGCCGCCATCAGGACGCTCGACGCCTGGGCCGAGCGACAGGGCCTCGCCCACGGCGCCACCTCCCTTCCATCGGCCTGAGAGCCCCGCGCAGCGCCCGCGGCCGTCGGGGCGCCCTCTTGACCAGCGCGAGGGAATAGCCGCTCACAGACAGGGGCAAATCCCCGGCATTCCGCTCTTTATCAGAGGTGTTGCCATGGTTTCCGCGCGTCGGCTGATCAGCCGGATGGTCTACGGTTCCCGCTACGATCGCGTGCCCTTGCCCCAGCGTGCCTACGTCCGTCCCGGCGAACGCCTGGTGCGCGAGGCCCGATGGCAGTGGCGGCTGCGACGCGCCCCGGTGGTGCCGCTCGCGGACTACGCGGCGGGCATGCCGCTCGGCGACATCGAGGAGTTCGTCACCTGCACGATGTGCGGAGAATCGCGCCAGCAGCCGCTGTTCGAGCCGGCCAACGGCGACGGGTGGAGCTACCACGTGGTCCGCTGCCCCTCGTGCGGCTTCCTCTACCGCAACCCGAACATCCGCCCCGAGCACCTGGGCGACCTGTACGCCACCGGCTACAGCGGCTTCCTGAGCGGCGCGTACGCGGCCAACCGGCAGCGCCGCTACCGGCTGACCATGGACGCGTTCGCCCCGGTGTTCAGCGACGGGCGCGGCCGGCGGCTGCTCGACTTCGGCTGCGGCGCCGGGCTGTTCCTCGAACTGGCCGAGCAGCGCGGCTTCGAGGCGTACGGCGTGGACCTGTCGCCCGACTCGGTGGAGCAGGCGAACGCGCGGCTGACCCGGGCGCGGGCGTACTTCGGTGCGCCGCGGGACGTGCCGGAGGTCGCGGAGGGCGGCTTCGACGTGATCACACTCTGGTCGGTGCTCGCGCACCTGCCGAGGCCGTTGTCGGACTTCACGGAGTTCAGGCGGCTGCTGGCGCCGGGGGGCGTGCTGCTCGTGCTGACGGTCAACGCCCGGTCGCTGCTGCTGAAGACGCACGGCCCGGCGTGGAGCGGCTTCACCAAGAACCACCTGATGTTCTACGCGCCCGAGACGCTGCGGACGCTGCTCAGCCGTACCGGCTTCGGGGGCGTGTCCTACGCGCCGCACTACGGCGACCCGGTCGAGGCGGGCACCGACCGGCTGACGGCGCCGCAGCGGCGGCGGTTGCGGCGCACGATACTGACCTCCTACGCCGGCAACATGATGCGCGCGCTGGCCTTCGCCGACGAGGAGGCGATCAACCGCTGGGGCGGCGACCGGCGGATCCACCGGCTGACAGGGAGCGCGGCGACGCGGCCCGTCCCGGCCGTCGATTGACCGTTTCACCCGGAGAGATCCGTGTACGGCCGGGACCCCCGGCCCGGCCGGGGGTCCCGAACGGCGGACGGCGCCTCAGGTGCGGCGCCAGCGCGACTCGCCGAAGCAGTAGCCCGCGAACAGCAGCAGCCCGACGGCCACCACCATCAGCAGCCACGGCCCCACCGGCGTGTCGGCGAAGGCCCGCAGGGTGGCGTCGATGCCGCCGGCCTTGTCGGGGTCGTAGGTGATGGCCGCCTGCACCACGAAGACGCCCGCGAGGGCGGCGATGGCGCCGCGCGCCAGGTAGCCGGCGGTGCCGAGCCGGTCCATCGCCTTGCGAGCCGTGGGTGACATGCGGCTCTGGTCCAGCTCCTTGCGGAACTTCTTCTTCCATCCCTGGTACATCCAGTAGACGCCGAGCCCGATGATGCCGAGCCCGATCAGCCCCACGATGAACTGCCCGCCCGGCAGGTCGAGCAGCTTGCCGGTCACGTCCTGCGACTTCTTGTCGTCCGACGAGGCCCGCCCGGCCAGCAGCAGGGTCAGCAGGGAGCCGACGATCAGCACGTACACGCCGGTGCGGAACGCCGCCTCGACGCGGTCCTTCGCCTTGAGCCCGCCGAACAGCGCCTCCGACGCCTGCCACAGGGCCAGTCCGGCGAAGCCGACGACCATCACCCACAGCAGCACCGCGCCGAACGGCAGGCTCGCGATCGTGGTCATCGCGCCGCCCTTGTCGGCCTGCTTGCCTCCATGGCCGAGGGCGATCTGCACCGCCAGCACTCCGATCAGGGCGTACAGGATGCCGCGGCAGGCCAGGCCGATCCTGGCGAGCCGGTCGAGCATCGGATGGTCGGCCGCCCGCCGCGCCATCGCCTGGGCCTGACGCCCGGCGTTCTCCACAGTGGTCACCGGATCCTCCTCACATCGCCCGAAGACGACCTTCCGAGTGCCCTGGAACGCGGCGTCCAAGCCTGTGGAGAACGTGTGGCCAGGTCAGCGGGGTGTGAGAACCCAGCGCCAGGAGCCCGCGCCCTCGCTCTTGCCGGTGGCGGCGAGCTGCGTGGTCCTGTCGCCGTCCACGCTGACGAGCACGAGCCCGTTGTCGAACTCGTCGTCGCACTTCCCGGCGCAGCCCAGCGCGATCACGTTGTCGTCATCGGCCCAGGCGAGAAGCTGGAGCACCTTCTGCCGGCCGGCGACCTGTCCCGACCGCGCGTCCGTGATCTCCGTGGGCAGCCCGGACTGCCGGGGACCGATGACCAGCTTGCCGTTGGGGGACAGGGCGGTGCGGCCGGTGTAGGGGATGTACCGGTCGGCGGGCGGGTCGTGGCGCTCGCCGTCCGGGGTGTAGAACAGGCGGTCCGGCCTGGTATTGGTGGGCCCCCAGATCAGCGAGCCGTCCAGGCTCCAGCCGAGGTCCTGGCGGGAATTGCTGTTGCCGGGGTCGCCGCCCTGGGAAGTCTGGTCGTTCAGGGACGGCAGCTCGTGGTACTCCTTCTCGCCCGTGGTCACGTCGATGACGTAGTAGCCCGTACGGGTGCCGATCTTCGTGTTCGCGTCGTACGTGATCATGTTGTTCTTCATGGGTGGCTGCTCGTCGGGATAGCCGGAGTACGTCGTGACGAGCAGCCTGGTGCCGTCCGGGGACCAGACGACCGAGCCGGCGTCGTGGTCCAGGGCGATGACCGACCGGACCTCGCGCGTCGCCATGTCCACGATCGCGATCCGCCTGCCCAGCAGGTCGCCCTGGATCGCGGCGGCGGTCTGGAGCCCCGGGGCGACGTCCACCCAGGCCCAGTCGGTCTTCTCGTAGCCGTCGTTCCTCGGGTCGTACAGCCACCACGTCCGCCTGAATCGCTCCAGCTTCTCGGACACCTTCTCCGTGGCGGTGGTCCAGTAGGCGGAGACCGCGACGTTACCGGCCGCGATGAGCGTGCGCGGCGGCCGGCCCTCGGTGTACGTCCGCACGTCCGTGGGCGCGGGCGACGGCCGGGCGGGGAGCGTGACGCCCGTCGCCGGCCGTACCGTGGCCTGCCGGTGGTCCACGCCCGGCCCGGACACGGTGACGGCGACGGCGACCGCCACCCCCGCGGCCAGGACGCCCACGCCGGCCGGGAGCGCCCACCGCCTGCGCCGGCCTCCGAGCGCCCGGTCGGCCAGGTCGTGCGGCACCCGGGCCTCGCCGGCCCAGTCCTCCAGGGTGTCGCGCAGCAGTCGGGTCATCGGACGGCCTCCAGTTCCTCGGCGAGCTCGGGGGCGATCTCGCGCAGCCGGGCGAGGGATCGGTGGGCGGTGCTGCGGACCGTGCCGACGGAGCAGCCGAGCTCCCGGGCGACCTGGTGGTCGGGCAGGTCCTCGAAGTAGCGGAGCACGAGCACGGTGCGTTGCCGCGCGGTCAGCCGGGCCAGCGCGCCGCGCAGCACCATGCGCAGCTCGCTCTGGTGGGTGCGGTCCTCGCCGGGCAGCTCGGGCGGCACGGCCTGGACGACTTCGCCGCGGCGGGCCGTCGTGCGCCACCAGCTGATGTGCTGGCGATACATGATCTGCCTGACGTACGCCTCGGGCGCCTCGACCCGCCGCCACCGGGACGCCAGCTTCGCCAGCGCGCTCTGCACCAGGTCCTCGGCCGCGTACTGGTCACCGCCGGTGATCAGGTAGCCGAGGCGCATGAGCGCGGGCGAGCGGGCGGAAACGAACTCGCGGAAACCTCGCTCGTCTGCGGGGTCCACGGTCACCTCCAAGAGATGTGGATGTCACCCTCTCAGACGCCACGTCCCCCGCCCCGCTATGCGTGGCATCCCCGCTTGCACGCGAAGGGCGGCCGCCCTCCCGGCGACCGCCCTCCGCCCATCGTGGGGAGGCCCGCTATCGGTTCGTTGTGCGCGCGGCGAGGCGGGACGCCCCCGCGGTGTCGCCGCGCTCCGGGATCGAGCTCAGGTTGAAGGCGTACCTGATGGTCGAGTCGGCGATCGCGTCGGCGTTGACGTCGAGCGCGGTCGCGTCGATGTTGGCCGTGCTGTCGCACGCCTGGTGGTAGCAGGCGTCGTAGGCGACCCCGGCCGTGCCGCCGAACACGGCGGCCTCCTCGGCCGTCTTGATGTCCTCGGCCCCCGTGAAGATCCCGCCGGACGGGATACCCGCCGCGATGAACGGCCCGTAGTCGGAGCGGCCGTCGAAGTCGGTGCCCACGTGACCGAGGTCCCGGGCGTCGTAGAAGGCTTCGAGCTGCCGCTCGATCTGCGCCGAGCCGGGCGGGCCCGCCGGCGAGCCCTCGGCGTCGGAGTCGTCGCCGTCGTACAGCTTGTAGGCGTAGTTGGGCGAGGCGACCATGTCGAAGTTCAGGTACAGCCGGATCCGGTCGCGCTGCTCGTCCGTCAGTCCCTCCACGTACTGCTCGGAGCCGAGCAGGCCGATCTCCTCGGCCGCCCAGAACCCGAAGCGCACCCTGTTGCGGACCGGGTAGTGGGCCATCCGCAGGGCGGTCTCCAGGATGGCCGCGCTGCCGGAGCCGTTGTCGTTGATGCCCGGCCCGGCCGTCACGCTGTCGAGGTGGGCGCCGGCCATGACGACGTTCCGCGGGTCGCCGAGGCGCGTCTCCGCGATCACGTTGTGGTCGGTGCCGAGCTTGAGCGTGGCGTCCACCTTGAGGTGGACGGTCGCGCCGGGAGCGGCGGCCAGCGCCTGGCCGACCGCGAAGTCGGCGAAGACCATGGGCACGCCGGCCCGCCACTCGCCGATGTCCAGCGGGAACGCGTCGGTGCGGCCCGGCTGGCCCTCGTTGAAGACGATGACGCCGGACGCCCCGGCGGACCCGGCGTTGCGGATCTTGGTGGCGAACGCGCACGTGCCGCGCTGGATGAGCGCGATCCGGCCGGCCACGAACCCGTCGAAGTCGGAGGTCTCGCAGCCGCTCGTGGAGGTGGGCGCGGGCGTCGGCGGCAGCGTCAGGTCCACCCCCTGGACCTGCGCGGTGACCTCGCCGGCGGGTGACGGCTGGAAGGTGAAGAAGTCCTCGTCCGGGGTGTACGTCTGCGGGTCGGGAGCGGTCAGCTCCAGGGTCGGCGGGCCGTTCTGGGTCCAGCTCTCGACGAAGTGGACGGGGTCGAGCGTGACCCGGTAGCCGGCCTTGCGCAGCTTGCCCGCCACGTAGTCGCGGGAGGCGGCGTAGCCGGGCGTGCCCGCGGCCCGGGTCCCGCCGTTGGCGTCGGCGATGGCCTGGAGCGCGTCCAGGTGCTTGCGCACGTTCGCCCCCGTGACCTGCCTGGTCAGCAGTCCGGCGAAGGAGTCGTCCAGCCCCTTGGCCTGCGCCGGGCCGGTCGCGGCCACGGGCAGGGCGAGGGCCGCGACGACGGCGGTGACTCTGGTGATGATGGATACGCGCATATGGCTCCCCCACAGCGAGATGAATGACCGGATTCACGAACGAGGAAGGGCCGTAACCGGCCGTCCCGTGTGGCTTCCGGCTCGTTCGCCGACATGAGCGCGCCCATCGCGGGCAGGGGCCCGATGTCCGCCGCCCGCCGGCACCCGGCCACGGGTGGTCCATCCGATAGCAGGAGGAGCCATGTCGCAGCCCGACGAGCGGCCGCTCGCCGACCGGCGGGAGAATCCCGAGGTGTACGACGACGCGGACTTCGCCGAGGAGTTCGACCCGTCCCCCACCGACCCGGCCAACCAGCCGGAGCAGGACCCGCACCGCAAGGTCCACGGCGGGTCCGAAGGCTACGAACGGCCCACCGAGGCCTGAGCCTCGCCGGACGCCGAGGTCCCATGGGCTTTCCCCTCGCTCCCGCGAACACGCACCGAATCGACCGGTGAGATCATGAGAACGGGAAAGGCGAGGAAAGTCCACTCGCACACGCGCGCCATGATGAGCTGCTGAACCACGGCTGGACCAGGGGTTGGATCACGGGCCTCGGGAGAAGGGCCGGTCCCGGCCGGGCCCCGCCGCCCAGCCGGAACCGGCACGCCTGGTGACTCCGGTCGTGACTCAGTGGCCCTGGTGCCCGGCGTGCTGACGGGGCTTGGCCTCCACCCACTCCCTGGCCGTGTCGGCGCGGTCGCGCAGCGCCGTCAGCAGCGTGGCGAGGTTGGCGTGGTCCATGTAGGCGGTCTCCTGGATGGCCGTGGAGTGCGCGGCCAGCTGGTCGGCCAGTGCGCGGATCTCGCTCAGGGACTCCAGGACGTCACGGCTTTCCCGTGGGTTTAGATCGCACATGACTCGAACGTAGGGGCGCCGTCGCGCACCGTACATACACGTGATCGCGCCAAAGACCTACCTGTAAGGACAGGGCCCGTCAGGACCGGACGAGTCAGGCGAGGGCGCGGTAGTGGGTGGTGAGCACCCCGTCGTCGTCGAGCACGTGGAAGGCCAGCGACACGGGGGCCTCGTAGTCGACGCAGGTCGCCATGGCGTCCGCGCCCTCCTCCCACGGCAGCACGAGGGCGGAGACGACGCCCGGCGCGGCCCGCAGGGGGCGACCCGCGAAGGTGGAGGCGACCGCCATGTGGCAGTGCCCGCACAGCACGGCCGCGACCCTGGGATGCCGGGACACCAGGGCGGCCAGCCGGTCCGGCTCGGCCAGACCCATGGTGTCGGCCACGGCGTGGCGCAGCGGGATCGGCTGGTGGTGGAAGGCGACGAACACCGGCGCGTCCGCCTCGTCGAGCACGCCTTCGAGCCAGTCGAGCGTCTCTCCGGCCAGCAGGCCGCCGTCCTCGCCGGGGACGGTCGAGTCGCACAGCGCGTAGACGGCCCCCGCGGTCCGGTGCACCTGGTTCACGGGGCCGGCCGTGGGCGGCTCGCCGAGCAGCACCCGGCGGAACTCGGCCCGGTCGTCGTGGTTGCCCGGGCAGAGGAACGTGGGGTGACGCAGGTCCAGCAGCTTGCGCGCCTCCTCGTACTCCTCCGCCCGCCCGTGGTCGGCGATGTCGCCGGTGACCAGCACCGCGTCCAGCTCGTACGGCAGGCGGTCCACGAACTCGGCGACCTTGCGGGTGCGCTCGGCGGCACGCGGCGTCCCGTCGAGATGGGTGTCACTGAGATGGGCGATCACGATCACGACCGGTTTCCTTTCACAGGGATGCACAGGACGCTACCGGCAGGCCGTGACCGTCCTGTAGATCCAGTCACGGTCCGAACCCGAAAGCCAGTTCCGCGTCTACGGACGCTCACCCGGGCGGTCCACGATGCCGGACACCAGCTCGGCCCAGGCGTCCGACTGCCCGGCGGAGCGGATCAGGTCTCCTCCCGCCCGCTCGTCCCGCAGCCACAGCATCCGGTCGCCCAGGTACCGGTACGTGCCGGGCTGCAGGATCAGGTACTGCCGGGCGGCCCAGTGCGGGTCGTCCCGGAAGACGCCGAGCCCCTTGCGCCCGGCGCCGTCCAGGACGTCCGTCTGCACCCCGACGCCGGGGATCAGGGCCAGCGCCCGGTACATCGCGGCCTCCAGCTTCGGCGGCATGAACGCCTGTTGCTGCAGGTAGAGCGACAGCACCCGGAACGCCCGCGCGTCCGGGTCCTCCTGCCCCGCCTCCTCCGTGGGCAGCCGCTGCCAGTGCTCGTCACCCCGGACCCGGGCCAGCAGCTCGGCCGGGTCGGTCGGGAGCGCGCGCAGCTTGCGGTGGTACTCCTGCGGCGTCAGGTCGTCGTCGCCGGGATCGGGCTCCTGGTTCTCGACGCGCAGCCGTCCCCACGGGTCGAAGCCCGCCGTCTGGGTCCCGTCGTAGCGGGTCCAGCTCTCCAGGACCGTGCCCTTGCCGGGCTCCTCGCCGTGGCCGGTGGACATGGTCCTGCGGTACTGCCACTGGTCGGGCCGCGGCAACGAGCCGGTGGAGCGGGTGGAGCGGGCCGAGGCGACGAGCGCCGCCTGTTCGAGCACCACCGACGGGCTCTCGTACCTGGGCGGCTCCGCCGGGCGGGAGGGTCCCTGGCGTTGCACGACGACGACGGCCACGGCCGCCACCATGCACGCGACCGCGGCGACCAGCATGGGCCGCACCCTCGGCACGAACCGTGATCGCAAGCCCAGCCGTGGCCGGAAGGCCCGGCGGGACGCGGACTCCGGCTCGCCGCGCGCCTCAGCGAGCAGGCGGGCGCGGGCCGGCGCGAGACGTCCCGCGTCTCCCGCCGGGGCGTCGGAGCGCAGCTCGCGCAGTGTGTCCAGGTCATCCACGGTCCAGCTCCTCCTCGATGGCGGTGGGGTCGCCGCCGAGGGCGGCCCGCGTCCTCTTCCTGGCCCGGTGCAGCCGCGAGCGCACCGTCCCCACGGGGACGCCGAGCGCGGCGGCGGTCTCGTCGTAGCTGAGGTCGGCCCAGGCGACCAGCAGCAGCACGTCCCGCTCGGCCGCCGGCAGCGCCGCGAGCGCCCCCGCCAGCTCGCGCTGCGCGGCCGAGGCCGCGACCCGGGCCTCCACCCGGTCGGCGTACGACTCGGCGACCTCGTCCACGCCCGACCGGGCCAGCGCCCGGTAGAACCTGACCTCGCTACGGCGGTGCTTGCCGATGAGGTTGGCCGCGATGCCGTACAGCCAGGGCCGGGCGTCCAGGCGGGTCAGGTCGTAGCGGGCCCGCTGCCGGAAGGCGTCCAGGAACGTGTCGGCGACGATGTCGTCGGCCAGGGCGTCGCCCAACCGGCGCACGACGTAGCGGTGCAGCTCCGGCGCGTGGCGGTCGAACAGCGCCGCGAACGCCTCCGGATCGTCGCGGGAGCGCCGGACGAGCTCCGCGTCGTCGAGATGGTCGGCCATCTGGCGGCTCTCCGTGTCGGGGGTCAAACGTGGCTCCGCTCGGTTCAAGCCTCGCCTGTGCAAGGTGAGGCCCTTGCACGGTGAGGGTCGTCATCCCTACTCACCCGAACCGGCCCGCCGGGTTCTCCCCATGCCTTCCGCCACCGCCATCATGCCGTTGACTAGGGGCGTTGCCAGGGAATTGCCAGGAACGCTGGGTAGCCTTCAACGGCATGACATGGCAGCGAAGGCTCAACGAGGCGCTCAGGAGGTATGCCGGCGTCCGGTTCGAACGCGTCAGTGCCGCACGACCGGACGGCCCGTCGGACGGCCCGTCCGACGGTGCGGCGGAGACGTCCCCGGAGACTCCCCGGCCCCCCGCAGACCCCGCGCACGACCGGTTGCTGACGGCGCCCGTGTTCATCCTGTCCCCCGTCAGGTCGGGCTCCACCCTGCTGCGCGCGATGCTCGACGCGCACCCCCTGCTGCACGCGCCGCACGAGCTGCACGTGCGGCGGCTGAGCGTCGGCTACGGCACCTCGCTGGCGCGCAGGGCGATGGAGGAGCTCGGCCACAACCAGGCCGACCTGGAGCACCTGCTGTGGGACCGCGTGCTGCACCGGGAGCTGGCTCGCAGCGGCAAGCGGTACATCGTGGACAAGACTCCCGCCAACGCCTTCGCCTACCAGCGGATCGCCACCTGCTGGCCGGACGCGCGCTTCGTCTTCCTGCTGCGTCACCCCGCCTCCATCGCCTCCTCCTGGTACGAGGCGGGCGCCGGGAAACGCACCCCGGAGGAGGCCGCGGCCGACGCGCTGCGCTACATGAAGGCGGTCCGCCGGGCCCGCAAGGGGCTCACCGGCCTGACCGTCCGTTACGAGGACCTGACCGCCGACCCGGAGCGGGAGACCAGGGCGATCTGCGCGTTCCTGGACGTGCCGTGGGCGCCCGAGATGCTCTCGTACGGCACGCCCGGCGTGATCCGCAAGGGCCTGGGCGACTGGCAGGACAAGATCCGCTCGGGCACCGTCCAGCCGGGCCGCAACCTGCCCGCCCCCGAGGACGTCCCCGAGCCGTTGAGACCCATGTGCCGCGACTGGGGATACCTGTGAAGATCCGCTACGTGCTGCTGCACGCCTACGGGGTGGGCGGGACCATCCGGACGGTGTTCAACCAGGCCGGCGCGATGGCCGCCCTCGGTCACGAGGTGGAGATCGTCAGCGTGGTGCGCCGCCGCGACAACCCCCAGTTCGCCCTCGACCCCCGGGTCCGGCTGGTCCCGCTGGTGGACCAGCGCGCGGAGGTGCCGACCGACTCGCTGGGCCGCAAGGTGTGGCGGCGGCTGCGCGGCAAGCTGGTGCCGCGCGGCGAGTTCGCCGCCGAGTACTTCACGGAGCGGGTGGAGAAGGCGGTCATCGACCACGTCTCCGGGCTCGACGACGGCATCCTCGTCACCACGCGTCCCGCGTTGAACCTCATCGCCGCCCGCCGCGCGCCCAAGGGCGTCGTCCTCGTGGCGCAGGACCACATGAACCTCCGCGCCTACCCGGAGCCGGTGCGCGCCGACATCGCCCGTTACTACGACCGTTTCGACGCCGTGGTGGTGCTGACCCGGAGCAACCAGCTCGCCTACCGGGAGCTGCTGCCGCGCACGCCGATCGTCCGCATCCCCAACGCGGTCCACCCGGCGGGCCGGACGTCGTCGCAGAAGCACCCTGTCGTGGTCGCGGCCGGCCGGCTGGTCCGGCAGAAGGGGTTCGACCTGCTCATCCCCGCGTTCGGGCAGGCGGCGCGACGGCACCCGGAGTGGCGGCTGCGGATCTTCGGCTCCGGGCCGAAGAAGGAGCGGCTCGCGCAGCTCATCGAGAGCGAGGGCCTGTCCGGGCGGGTCAAGCTCATGGGCCGCACCAGCCGGATGGACGAGGAGCTGGCCGACGCCTCGATCTACGCGCTGTCCTCCCGCTTCGAGGGGCTGCCGATGGTGATGATCGAGGCCATGGGGCACGCGCTGCCGGTCGCGGCGTTCGACTGCCCGACCGGTCCGGGCGACGTGGTCACGCCCGGCGTGGACGGGCTGCTCGTGCCACCGGAGGACACCGGCGCGCTGGCCGCGGCGCTCGACCGCCTCATGGGCGACCGTGAGCTGCGGCTGCGGATCGGCGAGCGCGCGGCCCGCACCGCCCGCGGCTACGCGCCCGAGGCGGTCATGCCGCTGTGGGAGGACCTGTTCAGCGAGCTGATGGCGCACGAGCCCATCAACGACACCTACTGGACCCGCTGACCCGGCTCGCCGGGTATCACTCGGCCGGCTCCCCAGGTATCACGCGGTCGATGACGAAGCCGCTGACGGGCAGCGCGGGCGCGCGCCAGCGCGGGATGCTCAGGTCCTGCTCCGGCACGACGCCGTACGACATGCGGCGGGTGAGCGCGGTCACCGCCACCTTCATCAGGTCGATGGTGATCCACTCGCCGGGGCAGCGGTGGCCTCCGTACGGGTCGCCGCCGCCCTGCGGCACGAAGTCGAAGGCGCCGCCGTCCCACTCGGCGAACCGCTCGGGATGGAACTCATCCGGCCGGTCCCACAGCCGCGGGTCGTGGTCGATGCCGTGCAGGTCGAGCAGGACGCGCCGGCCCTTCGGGAAGCGGTGGCCGCGCCACTCGAACGGCTCGGCCACCTTCGCGGCGACCATCGGGAAGAACGGGTAGAACCTGCGCACCTCCTGGACGAAGTACTCCAGGTAGGCGTCGTCGCCGGACCGCAGCCGTTCCCGGCAGTCCGGGTTGGCGTGCAGGGCCAGGGCGGCGAACGTGACGAACCGGCCGACGGCCACGATCGGCCGCAGCAGGTTCAGCACTTCCACGGCGGCGACACGCGGGTCGAGCAGCGCGCCGTCCGGGTCGCGGTGCAGCGCGACCGTCTCCAGCGCGGTGCCCGCGAACCGCTCAGGCCGCTCGCGCACCCGCTTGACCAGCTCGGCGATGGCCTTCTCGGCCCTGATCCGGGCCGTGCGGCCCCGCAGGTAACGGGGGCCCGCGGCGGCGGGCGCGTCGATCATCGCGAGGAGCCGCGCGGTCGCGTGCGGGATGCTCCGGCGGTCGAGCCGGACACCCGTCCACGCGCACGCCACCTCGCACAACAGCTCGCTGACCTCGTCGAACAGCGTGACGCTCGGCCTGCGCGCCCAACGCTCGATCCGCTCGCCCCAGGCCGCCTCGGCCAGCCCGCGCAGCCGCTCCCGGGCCTCCGGCGTCATGAGCGACATGAACATCGCCTTGCGCGAGCGGTGCGCCCCGCCGTCCAGCGACTGCACCCCGCCCCGGCCGAACAGCGTCAGCAGCAGCCGCCGCGGCGCCGCACCGTGCCGGACGAAGCGCCGCTCGTCGTAGAAGACCTTCGCCGCCTCGGCTCCGGTCATGCATGTGGTCGGCCGCAGCAGCAGCCGCGTGTCGAAGACGTCGGTGCCGAGCTCCCCGGCCCGCTCGGCGATGAACGTGTACGGGTTGAGCCGGAGTGCCGGGGTGTCGTCCACACCCAGGACAGGCGACGCCGACACCTCGGCGCCTGTCCGGGGGCACCGCGTCGGCGGCTCCTGCTCGCGCGAAGGCGACTCCAGAGTGCTCATGGCCAGGCAACTATCCCGGGCCCGGCCCCGGAAACCTCCCTCGTCAGCCCTTGGCGGCGGGCAGGTCGGGGCGCTCGCCGGTCCAGCCGAGGTTCCGGTACGCGGTTCGCTGCCGGAGCACGGTCGGATCGCCGTCCGCAGGGGCGTCAGGCGTCCAGTCCCTCCCCAGGGGGAGGCCGGTCCTCGTGTCCACCACCAGCCGCTCCTCCCCTGCCCCCAAGCGGTGGACGACCGCCTGGCCCCTGCGCCCCAGCACATCCGTGACCTCCCCCTCGGCCCGCAGCCCCGGCATGGACGCGAGCAGCCGGTAGGCCGACGCGCGCACCTCGGGCGACGTCGCCACCCGGGCGCACACGATCCGCACGACGGCGTCGCGCAGCCGATCGCCCGACTCGGTGGGCGAGGCCGTCCGCTCGCGGATGCCCGTCTCCAGGTACTCACGCAGCTTCGCCGGTCCGGCGGGGATCGCGGCCAGCTCCTCCCAGGTCATGAGGCCTTTCACCAGGTCGCCGCCCGACCCCTTCCACTTGCCGCGCAGCTCGGAGACGTGCGGTTGTCCGGGAGCCGCCTCGACCGCCTCACCGGTCGTGGCGCGCCACGAGCCGGGTGATCCCGCCGCGCGCCAGGCGGCCTCGTCGGCCGGGGTGACCGGTTTGGCGCCGAGATACCGGCTGACCTTCCAGCTCTTGTCGCCCGGGCGCAGCGCGAGCCACTGGTCCTCCTCAAGGCCCAGTTCGAAGACGTGGCCCCTCGTCTTGTCGGACAGCTGCCACCGGGTCACCGTCGTCGTCCGCCAGTAGGTCGGGCAGCCGCCCCAGCTCCGCCGCGAGCCGCCCCAGCTTCGCCGCGAGCCGCCCCCGCGAGCCCGCCGCGAGGAGGCGCGCGGCCACCCGGTCCTCGTGTCCGCCGTCCGCTCCGCCCTCGACCGGCACCCGCTGCAACCGCCCCGGGTCGTACGAACGGCGCTTGCCGTAGGCCACGAGGAAGGTCTCGCCGACCCGCCCGGCGACGTACCGGTAGACATCGCCGAAGTAGCGGTCGTAGAGCACCGCGAAGGCGTCGGGGCGCCGCCGCGACTGCTCGATGAGCGCGGCGTCGTCGATCCTCACGGGCACTCCGGAGGGAGCGGTCATCCGGCTGGTGTCCCTTCATCGGGGTTACACCGGTACTCCGTCGAAACGGCGATCCGTCTTCACGCCCGATCTTTTGGGGAGCGTGACTCCTTGGGAGGTTTGTTATCGATAGGGCGGAAGTAGCGCAGGTTGACAAGTAAACTTCGTGCGTCCTCGAAAGAGAAAACGGTGACGCGAGTACATGACGGCAACGTTGACCGACCCCGATGTCGAGACCACGCGGCTCGAAGCTCTGCGCCGCTGCCAGATTCTCGACACGCAGCCTGAGGGGGCGTTCGACCGTGTCGTCGCGCTCGCGGCCCGCGTCCTGGACACACCGATCGCCTCGGTGACGTTCGTGGACACGGACCGCGTCTGGGTCAAGGCCCAGACCGGCCTGCCGGACGGCCTCCACGAGCTGGGGCGCGATCCCGGCCTGTGCGCGTCGGCGATCCTGCGCTCGGACCCGTACGTGCTGAGCGACACTCTCGACGACCCGCTCGCGGGCGACCACCCGCTGGTACGGGGCGAGCCGGGCGTGCGGTTCTACGCCGCCGCGCCGATCGTGACGACCGACGGCCACCGCCTGGGTACCGTCAACGTGATGGACGTCAAGCCGCGCGAGGTCACCGAGACCGGACTGAGCACCCTGGCCGACCTGGCCGCCCTGGTGGCGAGCCAGCTGGAGACGCGACTGTCCGCCCGCTCCGCGGTCACGCTCGAACGCCGGCTGCGCCAGCAGGCCGAGGCGGAGCGCGGGCGGCTGGAGCTGCTGACCTCCACGCTGCGCAAGGTGCTGCTCCCGCCCTCCCCTCCGAAGGTGCCGGGGCTGGACATCGCCACGCACTACCACGTGGCCTCCGCCGACCAGGTGGGCGGCGACTTCTTCGACGTCTTCCGCCTGGACGAGGACAACTGGGCGTTCTTCCTCGGCGACGTGTGCGGCAAGGGCGCCGACGCCGCCGTGGTCACCGCCCTGGCCCGACATACCCTGCGCGCCGCCGCCGTCTACGCGGGCGACCCGGAGGCGGTGCTGGCCAACCTCAACATGGTGCTGATGGACGAGTTCCTGGGCGCCGACCCGTGCTACTGCACGGTCCTGTACGGGGTGCTCACTCCCACCGGCGAGGGCGTGACCGTCAACGTCGCGGGGGGCGGCCATCCCCCGGCGCTGGTCGTCCGCGCCGACGGCTCCGTGGAGGTTCTGCACACCCACGGCGGCATGCTCGTCGGGCTGCTGCCGGAGGCCCGCTTCGCCGTGGCCGGCACCGCCCTCGGTCCCGGCGACGGCCTGCTCCTCTACACCGACGGCCTCACCGAGGCCCGCACACCGGCGGGGCACATGTACGGTGAGGACCGCCTGCGAAACCTGGCCGCGACCCTGGCCGGACAGCCCGCCCAGGCCGTGGTGACGCGGCTGGAGGAGACTCTGTCCGCGTTCGGGCCCGGCCTGACCGACGACACGGCCATCCTGTCCATGACCGTTCCTCCGAGCGTGAAAAGGCACTCACGGTGACCACACCCGTTCAGTTGACGCAGATCTCGGCCGACCCCACCACGGGCACGTGCGTCCTGGCTCTGGTCGGTGAGCTCGACTACATCAGCGCGGCTCAGCTACGGGCCGACATGGAGAGCACCCTCCGGCCCGAGGACCGCCACCTCGTGCTCGACCTGAGCGGGCTGGACTTCTGCGACTCGACCGGCATCCGCCTCTTCCTGGTCTTCCGCAAGCTCACCCTGGAGCGCGGCGGGTCGATCGCGCTGGCCGGGCTGACCAGCCGGCTCGAACGCGTCTTCCACATGACCGGGCTGTCGCAGGCCTTCCACCTCTACCCCGACGCCGAGCAGGCCAAGGCCGCCATCACGGCCGGCGCCTGACACGCTCCGACCGGGAGGCCGGAGCGCGGGCATCTCGGAGCGGGCGGAGGGGATATCGTTCACTCATGGTGACCTCCCTCGGACGGCCCTCCGGCCGGCGGATTCCCTGATGTCCCGGCTCGACCTCGCCTGCGAGCACCTTCCCGGCGCCACCGTCATCTCGGTGGGCGGTGAGATCGACTCCACCAACGCCGCCCGCCTGGAGTCGTTCATCGCCGCCTCGCGCCGGGGGCCCGGCGAGCATCTCGTGTTCGACCTGGCCGAGGTGCGCTTCATGGACAGCGCGGGCCTGCGCACCCTGCTGAACGCCTACCTGTACGCGGAGGACCACGGCGGCGGCGTCCGCCTGGCGGCGTTGCAGTCCATGCCGGCCCGGCTGGTCGCGATCACCCGCGTCGGCGACCATCTGCCCGTCCACGCGACGGTCGAGGACGCGCTGACCGCCGTCCTCGCCCCGACCGAGCCCCCGTACCGTCCGGTCGGCGGGGACGGCACGAGCACCGGCGCGGCCTGAGCCGTCCGCCTGCCCGGCTAGGGGCGTCCGCCGACCCCGGTCGTGGTCTCCTTGAGCCGCCCGGCCGGTCCCTCGTCCGGCGCCAGGGGCGCGGTGTCCATCCCGGCGCCCTCGCGCATGCCCTCGACGACCTCCCGCACCGCCTCGGCCGACGAGCGCGCGGGCGTCCAGCCGAGCACCTCCCGCGCCCGGGTCACGTCCATGAGCGGGATCTGCAGCAGCATCTCGAACAGTCCCGGCGCGGCCGGCAGCAGCCGCAGGTGCCAGCCCGCCGCCATCGCCGTCCGGGCCAGCCACGGCGCGACCGTCATCGTCCGGGTGCCGAGCAGCCGGGCCAGGTCCTCCGGGTCGAGCACCGGCTCGGCGGCCAGGTTGAACGGGCCGCTGACCTCCCGGGTGACGGCCAGCCGGTACGCCTGCGCGGCGTCGTCCGCGTGCAGGGCCTGCAGCCGCAGCCCCGGCATGTCGGGCACGAACGGGATCAGCCCCGGCCGTACCAGCCGACGCGGCACGAACGGCCCGCCGAACAGGCGGCGCTGCTCCGTGGCGGACTCCCGCTTGAAGATGAAGCCGGGCCGCATCCGCACCACGCGGATGTCGGGATGGTCGTGCTCGAAGACGTCCAGCACCCGCTCGACGTACGCCTTCTCCCGCCCGTACGCGGCGCCCGGCCAGCCGTGCGTGGGCCAGCTCTCGTCCACCGGCCGGTCCTTGGGCCCCGGCGAGTAGGCGCCCACCGAGGAGGCGTAGACCAGGGCGGGGACCCCCGCCTCGGCCACGGCGCGGAAGATCCGCATGCTGCCCAGCACGTTGGCCCGCCACGTCACGGTGGCATCCCTGGTCGGCTGGAACAGCCACTCCAGGTGGACGACCGCGTCGGCGCCCTCGAAGACCGGCGCCAGGTCGTCGGTCACCACGTCGGCCCGCCGCCACTCGACACCCTCGGGACGCCACCCGGGCGCCCTGCGGGCCACGCCCACGATCGACCTCACCCGGTCGTCGGCCCGCAGCGCCTCCACCACGCTGGTGCCCACATTGCCGGTCGCCCCTACAACCACCACTCTCATGCCGCTCCGGCTGCCCCCCGGCCAGGGGCCGAAACCCTACGGCTGGAGCAGCACCTTGATGGCGCCGTCCTGCTTCTTCTGGAAGATCTCGTAGGCGTGCGGCGCCTGGTCCAGCGGCAGCCGGTGGGTGGCCAGGTCCATCACGCCGAGGGGGTCGGCGTCGTCGGTGACCAGCGGCATCAGGTCGTCGATCCAGCGCCTGACGTGGGCCTGCCCCATGCGCAGCGTGACGCCCTTGTCGAACAGGCGGAGCATGGGCAGCGGATCGGCCATGCCGCCGTAGACGCCGATGATCGAGATGACCCCGCAGCGCCGCACGGAGTCGATGGCCTGGTTGAGCGCGGCCAGGCGGTCGACGCCCGCCTGCGTCATGAGCGGCGCGGCCACCTTGTCCGGCAGGAGACCGGTGAGCGTCTGCGCCAGCTTGGCGCCGGGCGAGCCGTGCGCCTCCATGCCGACGGCGTCGATGACGGAGTCGGTGCCGCGCCCGGCCGTCAGCCCGCGCACCGCGTCGGGCACGTCGTCCGCATGGCGCGAGTCGATCACCTCGACGCCGTGGCGGCGCGCCATCTCCAGCCGCTCCGGCACCTCGTCCACCGCGATCACCCGGTAGCCCCGGTGGCGCGCGATGCGGGCGCACATCTGCCCGATCGGCCCGAGGCCGAAGACGGTGACGCTGCCACCTTCGGGCACCTCCGCGTACTCCACGGCCTGCCAGGCGGTGGGCAGCACGTCCGACAGGTAGACGAACCGCTCGTCGGCGGGGCCCTCCGGCACCTTGATCGGGCCGAAGTGGGCCTGCGGCACCCGGAGGTACTCCGCCTGCCCGCCGGGCACCTGCCCGTACAGCTTGGTGTAGCCGAACAGCGCCGCGCCCATGCCGTGCTCGCGGACCTGGGTCGTCTCGCACTGGGCGTACAGCTTCAGGCCGCACATCTGGCAGCGGCCGCAGGAGATGTTGAACGGCACGACCACGCGGTCGCCCGGCCTGATGTGATCGACGTCGGCGCCCACCTCCTCGACCACGCCCATCGGCTCGTGCCCGAGGATGTCGCCCTGGGTCATGAACGGCCCGAGGACCTCGTACAGGTGCAGGTCGGAACCGCAGACGGCGGTGGTGGTGATCTTGATCACCGCGTCGGTCGGCTCCTTGATCGCCGGATCGGCGACCTCCTCGACCCGCACGTCCCGCTTGCCGTGCCAGGTGACGGCCTTCATGGCTGCTCCTCCCGCCGATGTCGTGCTCGTGGCGGTCGGCGCCGCCGGACCGGACCAGCGGCCGGGCGGCTGTGCGCCGCCCACGATGCCGACCGGCGCCTCATACCCTCACCACCGGCGCCAAACGGCTCCGGCCGGACGCGGCCCGTGCTCCGGCCGGAAGCCGCCGTGCGACGGCCCCGGGGTCAGGAGCCGTCGACCTCGCGCAGCATGGCCATGTGGCTCTCCAGGGACGGGAGCGTGGTTTTGGCCAGCGAGACGATCTCGGGGGCGGAGCCCTTCTTGATCTCCCGCTTGGTGGCGGTGATGGCCTGCTTGTGCGCCTGGGCCGTCGCCTTGAGGAAGCGGCTGTCGAACCGGGCGCGCGCGGCCTCCTCCAGCGCGGCGGCCTTCTTCTGCTGGGCGGTGGACAGCTCGGCGGGCAGGTGGACGCCGTGCCTCTCGGCGGCGTGCACGAGCTGGTCGTCCAGGCTGTCGTAGTCCTTGACGAACGTGCCGCCGAGCGACTTGACCACCTCCGTCGAGCCCTTGTCCTGGGCCAGCCTGGCCGCGTGGATCTCGGCCAGACCGCCCATGTGGATCTTCCGCATCCAGGCCCGGTCCTGGCCGGAGGCCTGCGCGGCCGGAGCTGACGCGGACGACGACGCCTCGCTGGAGGCCGCGGAATCGGTGGCGCCGCCACCGCAACCGGCGGATGCGGTTACGGCCACAGCGGCGAGGAGCAGGCTCAGATGTGAGCGGCGCATGGACATGGAATCCCCACTTGTTTGGAAACGCACTGCGTGTAATTACAAGTAGACACCTTTCGATCGCGCTCCGTAGTCATGCGCGCAGCGTGTCGCCCGAGTTCTCCCAGCTCAGAGCGCTCTGGCGGGTTCACGGCCGAGTTGCGGCCCACCTGGAGCCGCAGGAGTCCCTTTACACACTCCGTGTTCGATGAATAACTACATGTAGTGTGGCCTTGGCGGAAGGGGCCTTCAGTAATGTCAGTCGGCTTCACTCACAACCTTGTCGGACCACGCGTTGACCAGCGCTTGACCGGCTTCCTCGAAGCGTGGCGGGCGCCGGTGTCCGACCCCGACGTGGTCGCGGCGTACGAGCTGCTGACCGACTTCATCCTCGGCGGCGGCAAGAGGGTGCGACCCCAGCTGTGCTACTGGGGCTGGCGCGGGGCCGGCGGCGACGACTGCGACGAGATCATCAGCGCCGCGGCGGCGCTGGAGCTGTGCCACGCCGGCCTGCTCATCCACGACGACATCATGGACGGCAGCGAGCTGCGCCGCGGCCACGCGACCGTCCACCGGCGCCTGTCCCAGCTCCACTCCGGTCCCGGCGCCGAGACCTTCGGCCAGGCGGGCGGCATCCTGCTCGGCACGCTCAGCCTGGCCTGGGCCGACGCGCTGCTGTCGTCGTGCGGGGTGGAGCCCGGCCGGCTGCGCGTGGCACACCACCTGTTCGACGCCATGCGCAGCGAGGTCATCAGCGGCCAGTACCTCGACATCCTGGCCCAGCTGCGCTCCGGCGCCACCGTCCCCGAGACCCTCACCGTGATCCGCTACAAGACGGCCAAGTACACCGTGGAGCGCCCGATGCAGATCGGTGGCGCGCTCGCGGGCGCGCCGCCCGAGCTGCTGGAGTCCTACTCCCGCTTCGGCCTGCCGCTCGGCGAGGCGTTCCAGCTCCGCGACGACGTGCTCGGCACGTTCGGCTCCTCCGCGGAGACGGGCAAGTCGGCGCTCGACGACCTCCGCGACGGCAAGCACACCGTGCTGTTCGCGCACGCCGTGCAGCGGGCCACGCCGGCCCAGCGCGCCTACCTGCGCACCTGGCACGGCCACCCTGAGCTGACCGAGGAGCAGGCCGACGAGCTGCGGCAGATCATCGTCGCCACCGGCGCGCTCGCCGAGGTCGAAGACATGATCGTCGAGCGGGTCCGGGAGGCCGACGCCGAGCTGCGGGCCGCCCCCATGACCACCGAGGCGCGCGAGGCCCTGGCCGTCCTGGCCGGGCAGCTCGCGCACCGCGACCGGTAGCGTCCGGCGGCCCCACGGGGCCGCTGCGCCCGAATCTGGAACGTTCCATCCCCCCGAAGCCGGTTCTCCGGCGTCGTCACCCATGAAGATTGGTGGTGCAGTATGACCGAATCACCCGAGTCGGCCGCTCCCAACGGGCAGAACCAGCAGCTCAGCCTCAGCACCGAGGCCGCCCGTAATCTGGCGACGACCACCAAGACCGTCCCCCAGATGCAGGAGATCACCTCCCGCTGGCTACTGAAGCTGCTCCCCTGGGTGCAGACCTCCGGCGGCGTCTTCCGGGTGAACCGCCGGCTCACCTACACCTTGGGCGACGGGCGCATCACCTTCACGACGACGGGCGCCGAAGTGCGGGTCATCCCGGCCGAGCTCACCGAGCTGGCGCCGCTGCGCGGCTTCTGCGACATGGAGGTGCTGGAGGCGCTGGCCGCCCGGTTCAGCCAGCGCGAGTACGAAACGGGCCAGGCGATCGTCACCGAGGGCAGCCCCGTCGACCAGCTCGTGCTGATCGCCCACGGCCGGGTCACCAAGAGCGGCCACGGCGCCTACGGCGACGAGCAGGCCCTCGGCGTGCTGGCCGACGGCGACCACCTCGGCGAGCAGCTGCTGACCGAGGCGGGCCGCTTCCCCTTCACCGCCAAGGCCGCCACCACCTGCACCGTGCTCGTGCTCTCCCAGCACGACTTCCAGCAGATCTACGACCAGTCGCCCGAGCTGCGCGAGCACCTCGCGGCCATCCGCGACGTCGAGAGCCGCTCCCGCAACGACTACGGCGAGGCCGCGATCGACATGTCGTCCGGCCACACCGGCGAGCCGACGCTGCCCGGCACGTTCGTCGACTACGACCTCGCCCCGCGCGAGTACGAGCTGAGCGTGGCCCAGACCATCCTGCGCGTCCACACCCGCGTCTCCGACCTGTACAACCAGCCGATGAGCCAGCTCGACCAGCAGCTGCGGCTCACCATCGAGGCGCTGCGCGAGCGCCAGGAGCACGAGCTGGTCAACAACCGCGGCTTCGGCCTGCTGCACAACGCGGACTTCTCCCAGCGCATCCGCACCCGCGCCGGCGCGCCCACCCCCGACGACCTCGACGAGCTGCTCGCCAAGGTGTGGAAGGAGCCGGCCTTCTTCCTCGCCCATCCGCAGGCCATCGCCGCGTTCGGCAGGGAGTGCTCCAAGCGCGGCCTGTACCCGCAGGCCGCCGAGGTCGGCGGGCACCGGGTGCCGGCCTGGCGCGGCGTTCCCATCTTCCCGTGCAACAAGATCCCGGTGACCGACACCCGCACCACCTCGATCATGCTCATGCGCACCGGCCAGGAGAGCCAGGGCGTCGTCGGCCTGCACCAGACCGGCATCCCGGACGAGTACCAGCCGGGCCTGTCGGTCCGCTTCATGAACATCAACGAGAAGGCCGTCATCTCCTACCTCGTCACCGCCTACTACTCCGCCGCCGTCCTGGTGCCCGACTCGCTCGCCGTCCTGGAGGACGTCGAGCTCGGGCACGAGCACTAGCAGGTCATCGGTCGGGTCATCAGTCAGGTCATCAGGCAGGTCGAGGGATGGATGGTGCCGGTTTGACGGAGCAGCATCGGGAAGCAGAGCGCCAGAGCCTCGACACGCAGGCGGCGCGGCTGCTGGCCACGACGACCAAGACACCGCCGCAGACCCGCGAGATCACACCTCGCTGGCTGACGCGGGTCCTGCCCTGGGTGGAGGTGGCCGGCGCCGTCTACCGGGTCAACCGCCGGCTCACCTATCCCGTGGGCGGCGGCCGGGTGGGCTTCACCCACGAGGGGGCGCGGGTCAGGGTGATCCCGCCGAGCCTGGCCGAGCTGCCGCCGCTGAGCGGGCTCGGCGACGCCTCCGTCCTGGAGAGGCTCGCCGGCCTGTTCGAGCAGCGCGAGTACGCGCCGGGTGAGGCGATCGCGCGGGCCGGTGAGCCCGCCGGCGGCCTGGTGCTGCTCGCGTCCGGCAAGGCCGCCCGGCTCCAGCCCGGCCCGTACGGCGACGACCTCGTCCGGGCGACGCTGTCGGCCGGCGACCACGCCGGGTTCGAGCGGTCCGGGCCCGACGCCCGCTGGCCGTACACACTGGCGGCCCGCACGCCGTGCACGGTGCTGTACCTGCCGTGGGAGGCGTTCGAGGCGCTGGCCGCCCGGTCGCCGTCGCTGCGGGAGCGGCTCGACCGGCACCGTGCCGACCTGGCCAGGCCGCACAACAAGCACGGCGAGGCGGCCATCGCCGTGGCCGCCGGCCATCGGGGTGAGCCGGTCCTGCCGGGCACCTTCGCCGACTACGACCCCGGCCCGCGCGAGTACGAGCTGAGCGTCTCCCAGGCCGTGCTCCGGGTCCACACCCGGGTCGCCGACCTGTACAGCGAGCCGATGGACCAGACGGAGCAGCAGCTCCGGCTCACCATCGAGACGGTCCTGGAGGCGCAGGAGCGCGCGCTGGTCAACGACCCGGGCTTCGGGCTGCTGCACAACGTGGACCCCCGCCAGCGGATCCCCACGCGCGGTGGCCCGCCCACCCCCGGCGACCTCGACGAGCTGCTCAGCCGCCGCAAGAAGACGCGTTATCTCCTCGCCCACCCCCGGGCGATCGCCGCGTTCGGCCGGCAGTGCAACCACCTCGGCGTCCACCCCGAGCCGGTCACCGTCGAGGGGCGGACGCTGCCGGCCTGGCGCGGGGTGCCGATCCTGCCCTGCGACAAGCTGCCCGTCAGCCCGGCGGGCACGACCGCGATCCTCGCCTTCCGCACCGGGGAGGACGACCAGGGCGTGGTGGGGCTGCGGCAGACCGGCCTGCCGGGCGAGCGCCTGCCCGGGCTGAGCGTCCGGTGCACCGGCATCGACGACCGGGCCATCTCCTCCTATCTGGTCAGCGCCCATTACTCGGCCGCCGTCCTGGTGCCCGACGCGCTCGGCATGCTCACCGACGTCGAGGTTCACGAGCAGAGGTTCACGAGCCAGAACGGAGTGACCCCATGACCGACCAGCCGTTCGAGCTGCCGGACTTCTACCTGCCGTATCCCGCCCGGCTCAACCCGCACCTGGAGGAGGCCCGTCACCACTCCCGGCAGTGGGCGCGCTCCATGGGCATGCTGGAGGGCTCCGGCGTCTGGGAGCAGCGCGACCTCGACGCCCACGACTACGCCCTGCTGTGCGCCTACACCCATCCTGACTGCGACGGGCCCGAGCTCAGCCTGATCACCGACTGGTACGTGTGGGTGTTCTTCTTCGACGACCACTTCCTGGAGCTGTTCAAGCGCACCGGCGACCGCCGGGCCGGCAAGGAGCACCTCGACCGGCTGGCCGCGTTCATGCCGCTGGACCTCTCCGACGGCCTGCCCGAGCCGGCCAACCCGGTGGAGGCCGGCCTGGCCGACCTGTGGGCCCGCACGGTGCCCAGCCGCTCGCCGCAGTGGCGCGAGCGCTTCGCCGAGAGCACCCGCAACCTGCTGAACGAGTCGCTCTGGGAGCTGTCCAACATCAACATCGGGCGGGTGCCCAACCCGGTCGAGTACATCGAGATGCGCCGCAAGGTCGGCGGCGCGCCCTGGTCGGCCGGCCTGGTCGAGCACGCGGTGGGGGCCGAGGTCCCGGCGGTCGTCGCGGCCTCCCGGCCCATGAGGGTGCTGCGCGACGCGTTCTCCGACGGCGTCCACCTGCGCAACGACCTGTTCTCCTACCAGCGGGAGGTCGAGGACGAGGGCGAGCTGAGCAACGGCGTGCTGGTGCTGGAGACGTTCCTCGGCTGCACCACCCAGGAGGCCGCCGACGCGGTCAACGACCTGCTCACCTCGCGGCTCCAGCAGTTCGAGCACACGGTCGCCACCGAGCTGGGCCCGATGTTCGTGGAGCACGGCCTCGACCCGTTGTCGTGCGCCGGTGTGCTCGCGTACGTCAAGGGACTGCAGGACTGGCAGTCGGGCGGCCACGAGTGGCACATGCGCTCCAGCCGCTACATGAACCAGCGCGCCTCCCGCGGCGCCGGGCTCGGCATGCGCTCGGTCGTCGACATCCTCGGCGCCAAACGGTTCCGCTCGCACGCGCATGTCCCCCACCGGCGGGTCGGGCCGTCGGTGATCCCCGAGCTCGCCATGCCGTTCGAGCCCCGCCTGTCGCCCCACCTCGGCTCCGCCCGGGTCAACGTCGTCACCTGGGCGCGCGAGATGGGCATCCTCGAAGCGCAGCCGGGCGTGGTCGGCTCGGCCGTGTGGGACGCGGACAAGCTGGTCGACTACGACCTGCCGCTGTGCGCGGCGGGCATCCACCCCGACGCCTCACCCGAGCAGCTCGACCTGTCGTCGGCCTGGCTGGCCTGGGGCACCTACGGCGACGACTACTTCCCCGTCGTGTTCGGCCGCACCCGCAACCTGCCCGCCGCCAAGGTGTGCGTCGAGCGGCTGTCGGCGTTCATGCCGCTCGACGGGCCGCCACTCACGGAGCCGGTGAACGCTCTCGAACGCAGCCTGGCCGACCTGTGGGCCCGCACGGCCGGGCCGATGCGGCCGCCGGCGCGCCGCAGGTTCCGCGGGGCCATCGAGGACATGGTCCAGAGCTGGCTGTGGGAGCTGGCCAACCAGATCGCCAACCGGGTGCCCGACCCCGTCGACTACGTGGAGATGCGGCGGATGACGTTCGGCTCGGAGCTCACGATGAGCCTGTGCCGCCTGGCCCACGGCGACCGGGTGCCGCCGGAGATCTACGCGAGCGGGCCGATGCGGTCGCTGGAGAACTCCGCCATGGACTACGCGGCGCTGCTCAACGACGTGTTCTCGTACCAGAAGGAGATCGAGTTCGAGGGCGAGACGCACAACGTCGTCCTGGTCACGGAGACCTTCTTCGGCTGCGGCTACCCCGAGGCGCTCGGCATCGCCGCCGACCTCGTCAATTCCCGGATGCGGCAGTTCCAGCACGTCGCCGAGCACGAGCTGCCGCTGCTGTACGACGACGCCGAGCTGGGCGAGGAGGCGCGTGAGGTGCTGCGCGGGTACGTGAGGGACCTGGAGAACTGGATGTCGGGCATCCTCGTGTGGCACCGCGACTGCCGCCGCTACGACGAGGGCTCCCTGCGCCGCCACCACCAGCCGCCCCGGTGGCGGCTGGCCGGGCCCACGGGCCTCGGAACCTCGGCCGCGATGATGTGGGGCTCGGCGGTCCAGTGCGCTCAGGGCGCGGTCTGCGGCGTGGCGCTGTCCGGCTCGGGGTTCAGCTCGTAGAACCAGCCGATCAGGCGCAGCAGCCGCTGCTGGTACGGGGTGACGTTGCGCAGGCGCACCCAGCGCTGCGACGCGGGCAGCGCCGGCATGAGCAGCGCCCGCAGGCCCGCCAGGTCGATGAAGGTGATGCGGCTGGTGTCGACGGTCACGTGCCCGCCGGCGATGCGGCAGCCGGCCAGCACCCGGGACAGCGCCTCGCAGTTGCTCACGTCGATCTCGCCGACGACGGCGAGCAGAGGGTCCGCTGTCCCGAGCGGGAAGCCGAGATGGTGGGGCGCCTTCCGCGGATCCCGTGCGGGTCCTCGCAGGGAGATCCGGACGAGCCGGTCCGCGTACAGCAACCGCTCGCTCATGTCCGTGTCACCGGTCATCGGCCGCGCACCCCCATCTCCTTGAGCGTGGGGGTCGTGTCCGGCCCCTGCGCACAGGGGGACGGACCGGCGTCGCGTCTCCGCCGATCCGGAACCAGATTACACGAAATGTCTTTCGTTAAGTGATATCCATGATAAAGAGGCGGTATGCCTGTGGGGTATGAGCGGACCCGGAGCTCTGCGGGTCCGTCCTCTGCTGTCTACCCGTTCCACGGCGCCTGAAATGTGCCCGTTTCACGGCGAGTGACCTGTGCCGTTTCACGGCGATGTCCGCCGGCTGGGGCGTGGGCTCCCTGTACCAGGTCGCCATCTCCCGCCCACGCCTGCCGGCGGATCACGCCATTTCTCTGAGGACCGACTCTTCTGAGGACGGCTTCATGACGGCCTCCTCAGCGAATCACGCAGGCCCGACCCTGTCGGTCGTCGTCGCCGTCGCCCTGCTGGCTCGCGAATCCCGGCTCCTACGACCGCCGGTCGTCAACGGCTTCGTGCTCGTGACCGCGCAGCTACCGGCCCGGGTTCACCTGGGAGTGCACTGTCCCACCGGCACCCGTCGTCTCGATCCCGGCGAGCACCGCCGCCATCCGGTCGGCGCTCCCCGCCTTCGAGTCTCTTCGCGTACGAGCCACTCGGGGTGGCCCCACACGGGCGCCGGCCGGCCCCAGGCCGTCTGAGAACGCGGGCCCCCGATCATGCGAGCACGAAGCACATACATCCGGCCGGAGGGGACGGGCCTTACCGTGCCCAGCCGTGCTTATCCGTGCTTACCCCTGGTTCCCCGTGGTTCAGCAGGGGGCGAGCACGGAGGTGGACGACGCCTGGTGGTTGTTCAGCACGCCGACGTTGACCTTGTGCAGCTGGCCGACGTTCAGAACGTTGATGTTCTTGACCGAGTCGTTGGCCACGTCGTTCAGCAGAACGAGGTCGTTGGCCGCGGCCCACTGGCTGGCGACCTGGGTGCCGGTGTTCGCCACGCCGGCCGGCACGTAGCTGGTCGAGCTGGTGGCGGTGGAGCTCGTGGCCGTGGAGCTCGTGGCCGTGGAGCTGGTGGTGTGGTTGGTGGTGCACTGCGTCGTGCAGCTGGTGCACTGCGTGGTGGTGGTGACGACCTTCGTGGCGCAGGGAAGCGCGATGACCGGCTTGGGGGCGCAGTCGGTCGCGACGGTCGGCTTGGGGGTGCAGTACGTGCTGGTGCCGCTGTCCGCGTAGGCGCTCACGGTTGAGAGGCCGAAGACGGCACCGGCGAGGGCTGCACCGACGAGAATGCGACGCATCATTTCGAGTTCTCCTTCGTGGGAATCAGCGCGGAAGGGGATGCGCTTCATCTGAATCGCTCTCTCACAGGACTGGAAGAGGCCGGATAACGATCCCGCGCCATGGCGGTTCACCGCAACTCGAATTCGCTAAGCCCAAGTCAAATGCAACCCTCAATTGCTTGGCGCTTGATTATGCGTCGCCCGGATATGCCCCGATATTCGGGCTTCGACGGATTGCTATGAGGCGTTATTAGCTGGCTTATATTGATATGCCCCAACCGATTTGCCCTGACGCCCAGGCCGGCGCGATCCGCCTCTCGGGGTACTGGTGCGGCGCCGGCCCTGCGCCCGGTCCTCAGTGACCTCGACCAGCCACCTTGGTCACCTCGGCCGGCCACCTTGGTCACCTCGGCCGGCCGCCACCACCTCGGCGACACGCGCGGGCCGTTTCGGGCCGGCTCGCGAGAAGGCGGTGGGCAAGGGGTGCCCGGGAAGCGTCACGGCGCGTGGCATGAGGATGCGGGCCGCCACGAAGGGCCGGAAGGCATGCAACGCGACGGCGCGAAAGGGAACGCAGCGCTCAGGAAGCGGCGCTCCAGGACACAGCCGAGCGGACCGGGACGACGCCGAGCGGACCGGGATGACGCCGAGCGGACCGGGATGACGCCGGGCCCGCGGGCGGCCGGAAGCAAGGGGCGCCAAGACTCGGGAGAAGCGGAGTCCGCCCGGAAGACGCGCATCCGGGGGCGCACAGACGTATGGCGCGCAGACCTGAGGAGCCCAGGCGAGGTGGCGCAGACCAGAGACGCGCAGACCGAAGGGCACGGCCGAAGGCGCAGAGGGGCGGACGGACCAGACCTGCAGCAAGCGGCCCATGAGGCGGAGGGGGTGGGAGCCCTGAAGTGGAAGGGACCGGCGCGGTGAGGGACCGGTGCAGGGACGAACCCGGCGCGGGGAGGACCGGCGCGGTGAGGGACCGGTGCAGGGACGAGCCCGGCGCGGGGAGGGCCGGCGCGGGCAGAAGCCCGGCGCGGGGAGAAGCCCGGCGCGGGGAGGGTGGTCGGTGCGGGGAGGGTGGTCGGCGGGGGGAATGCGGATGGGGGGTGGGTGTGGCGTAGCGGGCGGCGGCGGCCCGGGGCGTGCCGCTTGGAAGCGTACGTCCCGGGCCGTCGACACATCAGGCCCAGCCGGCGCGTCAGGCGCGGCGGGCTCGACCGGACTGACCGGCTCGACCGGCCTGGCTGGTTCGGTGGGCCGGGTGGATCCCGTGTATCGGTTGGATCGTGTGGTCCCGTGGGGAGCCACGGGCGTTGTCGAGGGCGCTGGGTCGCGCGGGGATGGCGGCCGCCGGCCGACCGGCGCGGAGCCGGAGGGCTGGCGAGGGAACCGCGGGCCGGCGCCTCGCGACAGTGCGTCAGCCGTTGTTGAGGACCGCGACGTCGACCTGGTCGACCTGGCCGATGTTGAGCACGTTCACGTCCTTGACGGAGTCGTTGAGCACGCCGTTCAGCACGGTGGCGTTGTTCAGGGCGCTCCACTGGCTAAGCCAGCTCTGGCCGCTGTTGTACGGGTTGGAGTCGGCCGAGGCGGCGGCGGCGGAGAAACCGAGCGCGATGCCCGCGATGGCAGCACCGGCGAGAATACGACGGATCATGTTTGTTTCCTCCATTGATCGGCGCGGAAATCACCAGCGCCATAGTCGTTTGTGCAGGGCGGTGAAGGTGCCGTCAATAACGATCCCGGCACCGGGCGGGTGCCGCAACCCAAGAACGCCTCCTGGCGGTCAAGGAGCCGCCTCGTTTTCTTGGCACACACGCTTTCCGCGGCACGCGCGAATCACCGGCATATACAGAATGGCGCGGCTCCGGGACATCGTTGTTTAAGCACGATCATCCAAAACTTGAGCGCACCATTCGCTCAGGAGGACAACTCGTCGAGAACGGCGGACAGGTGGCGCAATGTCCGCAGGCAGTCCCGCGTGTCCGCTTCGTCCAGTCGAGCCGCCAGGCGCTCGGCGAAGCGCCGGTGTCCCGGGGTGATCCGCGCGGTCGCGTCACGGCAGGCCGGGGCGGGCTGGAGGAGCTTGGCGCGGCGGTGGGCCGGGTCGGGCCGGTATTCGGCGGCGAGGCCCTTCTCCACCAGCAGGTCCGCGATCCGCTGCACCCCCCTGCCGGGTCAGGCCCAGCACACGGGCGACGCCGGCCACGGGCAGCGGCTCGGGCAGGACAACATCCTGTCAATCCGTATGCGTGCGAGGATATGTGCATGGCACAGATCGTCGGCGGGGGACGTCCGGTCAACGACGCGGAGCGGCGCGTGATCGCCTATCTGCGCGACCAGGGCCCGGCCGACTGGCTGCTGCTCCACAACGTCGAGGTGCCCCGCGGCGAGGACGTGTTCGAGGTGGACCTGCTGGTCCTGACCGGCCACTCCCTGGTGGTCGTCGACGTCAAGGGCACCCGTGGCCGCATCCAGGTGTCGGGCCCGCGGTGGTTCCCGCCGCGCCGGGAGGCGTACGGCTCGCCGGTGACGAAGCTGAGGGGCACCGCGCGAGCGCTCAAGGGCCTGCTGGTCTCCCGCGCCACCCAGCTCGAACGTGTCTACGTCGACAGCCTCGTGGTGCTCACCTCGCCCGACGCCGAGCTGGTCGATCCCACGGGGCGCGACGCGGCCCACGTCACCGACCTGGACGGCCTGGTGCCGATGCTGGCCGACGCGTCGCGGGTCAAGCGCGGGTGCAGCCCCGACGCCCGCCCGTACCTGAGCGCGATCCTCGACGCGCTCCACCAGACGGTACGGCGGAGCACCGCGCCCCCCAGGTACGGCAACTGGGAGGTCGAGGAGCAGCTCGGCGGCGACACCAGGGTCACCGAGTACCGCGCGTTCAACGCGACGCTGCCCGGCAGCGAGACCGTGCTGCTGCGCGTCTACCAGGCCGATCCCCTCGCCGACGAGGCGGCGCGGGCCGCCGAGCGGCAGCGCATCGCCAACGCCTACCAGTCGCTGGCCCGGATCCCGCCCCACCCCTGCGTGGTCCGCTCGCGCGACTTCTTCGCCATCGACGACGAGAGCCGGTTCGTGCTGGTGCTCGACGACGTCCACGGCGAGGCGCTGCACCTGAGCCCGGGCCGGGGCGCCGGGTCGCCGTTCGTGATCCAGGACCTGCTGAGCGGCCTGGCGCACGCGCACGCCCACGGCGTCATCCACCGCGCGCTGACCCCCGCGTGCGTGCTCGTCACCGACGACGGTCACGCCGTGCTGACCGGCTTCGACTACTCCAAGCCCGGCCCGCGCAACTTCACGGTGGCGCACGAGCTGACCAACGTGCTCGACGGCCACTACGTGGCGCCCGAGTGCCAGGACCAGCCCGACCGAATGACGGCCGCCTCAGACGTCTACGCGGCCGGCGTGATCGCCTACCAGCTCCTCACGGGCGGGCTGCCGGCGGGTCCCGACGCCCTGGGCCCGGAGGTGCCGGACGTGGTGCGGCGGATGCTCGACCACTCGCCGGCCAAGCGCCCCTCGGCGGCCGAGGCGCTCGACGCCCTCCGCGGGATCCCGCAGCGATCCCGCCTCAGACGACTGGTCCGCCGCATCGTTCCCGGTTCATGACGATCGCCTAGGAGCCGGCCGCCCCGGACGCGCCGAAACGGACGAGCACGGGCGCGGGCACACGCGCGGCGAGGGCACAGGCAGGGGCGCGGCGGCGGGAGCGCGGGGCTCGGGCCGGCCGTCGTCGCGGCCGTCGCGGAAGCGCACGGGGCAGGTGGAGGGGTCCAGCGTGCCCGGGAACACGGTCTTCGCCCTGTACCTGCCCCTGCGGAAGGCGGCGCGGGACGGCTAGACGGGCAGCCGGCGGCGCAGGTCGCTGGCGTGCTTGAGGTAGTCGAGCGCCAGCCCCGTACGGCCGGCCGTGCGGTGCAGCTCGCCCAGGAGCTGCGTGGTCGACGCCTCGCCGCTGCGGTCCCCCAGCTCCTGGAAGACACCGAGGGAGCGTTCGAGGCCGGCGGAGGCGGGGGCGAGCTCGCCGCGGCGCACCTGGAGCCGGGCCAGGCTCTGCAGGGCGTACGCCCCGCAGTGCCGGTCGCCGAGCGACTCGAAGATGTCCAGCGCGTGGTGGTGGAAGGACACGGCCTCGTGCAGCTGCCCCATCTGAAGGCACACGCAGCCCTCGCGGTGGGAGTCGCCGAGCTCCTGGGCCAGCCGCATGGCCTGGTTCAGCGACTCGGACGCCTGGGTCAGGTCGCCGGACTTGAGGCAGACCCGGCCGATGGCCTGCCGGGCGAGCGCCTCGCCCTGCGGGTCGCCGGCGGCCAGGAACATGGCCAGGGCGCGCTTGAAGTGGCCGAGCGACTGCGCCGGCAGGCCGCGGAACTGGCTGACCGCGCCGAGCCCGCAGATCGTGGTGGCCTCCGCCCGCACGTCGCCGACCTCGTGGAAGAGCTGCCGGGAGCGGACGAACCCGTCGACCGCCTCCTCGTAGCGGTCCTGGTAGAGGGCGACCTGGGCGAGCCCGCGCAGCATGGCGGCCTCGCCGTACGTGTCGCCGTTGGCGCGGGCGGCCTCCAGGGCGACGCCGTGGGTGCGTTGCCAGGTGTCGAGCCGGCAGTGCAGGTCCAGGTACGGGACCATGGCGGCGGCCAGGCCCCACGCCGACTCGGCGAGCCCGGCCTCGGCGGCCACGCCGACGGCGGCGACGAGCGAGTCGTGCTCGGCCTCGAACCAGCCCAGCGGGTTGGACGTCAGCCGGTTCAGGGTCTGCTCCGGCAGGCGCCAGCGCGGGGTCCGGGGCGCGATGAGGCTGAAGACGGTGGTGGGCAGCCGGGCCATGGCGTGCTCGGTGGTCGCGGTCCAGGCGGCGAGCACGCGGGCCAGGGCGTCGCGGTCGGGGGTCCGTTCGAGGGCGTGGCGGCGGATGAGGTCGGGCACGCGGTAGCGCGGCTGGCCGACGGGGTCGGTGCCGACGAGCTCCAGCAGGTTCACGTCGACGAGGAGATCGGTCACATCGTCGGCGCGATGCCGGTCGAGCGCCGCGTCGACCACCCAGCCGGGCTGCGCGAGGGCGCCGAGCCGGCCGAACGTGCCGAGCGTGCGCGCGGCCTCGTCGGGCAGGTCGCGGTAGCTGCGGTCGAGGCGGACGCGGACCTCCTGCAGCTCGTTGAGCCGGTCGTCCTCCAGCCGCTGCCGCAGCACGGCGAGGGACCAGCCGGGCCGGCCGACGAGCCTGGCGCCGGCGCTGCGCACGGCCAGGGGCAGCCGGCCGCACGCCTCGACGATGGCGCGGGCGTCCTCCTGCTCGCGGGCCACCCTGTCGCCGCCGACGATCCGGGCGAGGAGCTCGAACGCCTCGTCGGCCGGCAGCTCGCCGAGGTCCACGTGCCGGGTGCCGGGCAGCTCGGTGATGCGCCGCCTGCTGGTGACGATGACCGTGGAGTCGTTGCCCGGCAGCAGCGGCCGTACCTGTGAGGCGTCGAGGGCGTCGTCCAGCAGGACGAGCATGGGCCGGTCGGCGAGCAGCGAGCGGAAGAGCGCGGAGCGCTCGTGCAGCGTGGGCGGGGGCGTGTCGGTGCCGAGCGCCCGCAGCGCCTCGGCGAGAAGGTCGGCCGGCTCCCGGCCGTCGAGGGCGAGGTAGAGCTGTCCTGCGGGGAAACCCTCGCGCAGGGTGTGCGCGGCGTGCACGGCCAGCGCGGTCTTGCCCGCTCCGGGCGGCCCGGAGACCACGGCGACCTGGAACGGCTCGGCCAGCGCGGCGAGGGCGTCGGCCCGGCCCGTGAAGTCGGGGACGTCGGGCGGGAGCTGGCGGGGCGCGGCGGGCGGCGGCTCGTCGGCGAGGATCGACTCGTACGCGGACCGCAGACCGGTGCCGGGCTCGACGCCGAGCTCGTCGACGAGGAGCTGCCGCACCGTGGCGTAGGCGCGCAGCGCCTCGGCCTTCCTGCCGCCCCGGTGCAGGGCGAGCAGTAATCGCCCCCACAGATCCTCCCGGTACGGGTGCTCGGCGAGCAGGCCGCGCAGCTCGGTGACCGCGCCGGTGTGGTCGCCCTGGTCCATCCTCCGGCTGATCAGCTCTTCGGCGGCGCGCAGGCGCAGCTCGTGGAGGGGGTCGAGGCGGCGGTCCCAGAGCGGGCTGCCCGGCAGGTCGGCGAGCGGGGCGCCGCGCCACAGGGACAGCGCCTCCTCGTAGCGGGCCTGGCCCACCAGCTCCTCGAACACCAGGAGGTCCAGCGCGTGGTCCGGCACGTCGATGGCGTAGCCGGAGCCGTTGCCCCGCAGGCATCCGCCGGCCTCGCCCAAGTCGGTCCGGAGAGAGCTGACGTAGGTGCGCAGGTTGGCCTGCGCGGAGCGGGGCGGGCGCTCCGGCCAGAGCACCTCGACCAGCTGGTCGGCGCCGACGACCCCGCCCGCTTCCAGCAACAACGTGGCCAGCAGCAGGCGTGGCTTCTTGCCGGAGATCCGGACCGGCAAACCCGATGTCCGGAGCTCCAGCGGTCCTAGCACATGGAAAGTGACCGTCATGACCGCATCTGCTCCTTATGGAGGCGTGACAGCTCTTTGTACCGGGTCTGGACGTTTCTTGTGCGCCATATGCCGACGCTTGTCTCAGAGATCCCAGCAGAAAGGATCACCCGATGAAGCCTGACGGAGCGCTGATCACGTGTTTCTCGCGCTCAGTCAGCGTGGGACGGCACCGGGTTCCCCCCCGCCGTTCCCGTGCGGCCGGAGCCGGATGGGTGACTCCAGCGACTTTGCGTACCCGGCGACGGCCGCCCCCAGTGCGTCAAGTGGGGCGGCAAGGCCGGAAGCACGACCTACAACAGTCCCTCTGAGCATTGCGGATGATGAAGACTACAACTTTTGTGATCGCCGGACTTATCGCCCTGTCCGGCCAGCAGGTGGCCTACGCCGCCACCGCGACCAACTCCGCGACCGCCTCCGTCGCGGCCACTCCCCTCGGCGATGCCTTCACCAAGGCCGCCGGCACCTACGAGATACCCCGTGACCTGCTGGTCGCCCTGGGCTACGCCGAGACCCACCTCGACGGCCACGACGGCGAGCCGAGCGCCAGCGGCGGCTACGGCGTGATGCACCTGGTCAGCAACCCCCAGACCAAGGCTCTGGAGGAGGCGGCCAAGCTCACCTCCATCCCCGTCGCCAAGCTGAAGACCGACGACGCGTCCAACGTCCTGGGCGGCGCCGCCGTGCTGCGCGCCAAGGCCGACGCGCTCGGGCTGGACGCCACCGCCCGCAAGGACCCCGCCAAGTGGTACGGCGCGGTGGCCGCGTACGGCAACCTGGCCGACGACACCACGGCGCGCATCTACGCCGACGCCGTGTACGAGGCCCTCGCCTCCGGCATCGACGCGGCCGGCGTGCAGACCGAGGCCGCCCAGGTGACGCCGGAGCGCGGGAAGTACGCCGACGACGCGCCCCGCACGCTCGCCTCGGCCACCGACTACCCCGGCGCGGTGTGGAAGGCGGCCAGCACCTCCAACTACGCGGTCTCCAACCGGCCGACCAGCAACAAGATCGACCGCATCATCATCCACGTGACGCAGGGCTCCTACGCCGGCTCCATCTCGTGGTTCCAGAACCCGGCGGCCAAGGTGTCGGCCCACTACGTGGTGCGCTCGTCCGACGGCCAGGTCACGCAGATGGTGCGGGAGAAGAACCGCGCGTGGCACGCGGGCAACAGCAGCTACAACCAGCGCTCCATCGGCATCGAGCACGAGGGCTACATCAGCGACGCGTCCTGGTTCACCGACCAGATGTACCGGGGCTCGGCCGCGCTGACCCGCAACATCGCCGACAGGTACGGCATCCCCAAGGACCGCACCCACATCATCGGCCACGTCCAGGTGCCCGGCTCCGACCACACCGACCCGGGCTCGCACTGGAACTGGACCAAGTACATGAGCTACGTGACCGGCGGCACCGGCGGCGGTGGGACCACCAACCCGCACACCGCCGAGGAGGTCTGCGGCACCGGCTACAAGGTCATCGACTCGCAGGCCCTGGGCACCAACGGCACGGTCTACCTGCTGTACAGCACCTCGGCCGGCAAGAACTGCGTGGCCACGATCAAGAAGACCTCGATCGGCAAGGCCAGCGCGACCAGCGCCTTCCTGGAGGTGCAGGGCTCCGCGCGGAAGACCGACACGGGCCAGTTCACCTACTACGCGGGTCCCGTCGCGGCCGCCGCGGCGGACAAGTGCGTCAAGTGGGGCGGCTCGGTGGGCACCTCCACGTACACGAGCTCGTTCGAGCACTGCGGCTGATCCAAGCCATTTCCTTCCCCCCTCCCGGCGGCCCGGCGTCCTCCTGGACACCGGGCCGCCGCCCTTCGTCCCCCCTCAGCGGTAGGGGTCAGAGCGGCTGGAGGGCGTCGATGACGTCGATGACGTACACGGTCCGGCCGCCGTCCGCCCCGCCGGGTCCGGGCTCGGGCACGGCCATGCGGGCGCCCACGTGCACGCCCACGAGCCCGGCCAGCCAGGCGGAAGGCGCCGACCCGGGCGCGAGCGTGACGGCGCTCGGCCCGCCGCGCCGGAAGGACGAGTCGACGATCCGGCGCCCGGGCACCCGCATCGCCAGGTACTGCACCACCAGCCTCGCCCCCTCGCGGATCTCCGGGCCGGAGCCGTCGATGAGCGTGCTGGCCCTGTCCAGCGGCAGGCCGGCGGGCACGGTCGGCAGCGGCCGGCCCACCCGGCGCGCGTCCGGCGGGTAGCCGCCGAGGACGTCGAAGACCACGACCACCACAGCCTCCGGATCGACGCCGTCGAGCGGCACGCCCGGCCCGGCGGCCTCGCCCGCGGGGCCGACGAGCACGACGCGGCTGCCGGCCGGCCGGTCCATGAGCGCCTCATGCCAGGCTCGGGGGACCGTGCGGCCGTCGAAGACGACCGAGACGGGATGCCGGGCCTCGTACGCGCCGGCCTGCCTGCTGCCGTCCGACCACAGGCGTACGGACACGTCCGCGAGCACGACGTCGCCAGGGGCCGTGCGGCGGCCCTGCCCGGCGGAGAGCAAGGCCACGCGCGGCAGGCGCCCCGGCGCGCCGTCCGGGATGGCGACGGCCGGCTCGGCCCCGAACGCGCCGGTCACCACCGGCAGCCCGCTGTCGGCGACTCCGCACGACGTGGCGAGCACGAGAACGGCCGGCCAGAACAGGCGCACGATCCCCTCCGCGATGCCAGAAATCACCGGAGGCGCGAGGAGTCTCCGGAGTTGGCCGATCCGGCGCGCCGGATCCGCCTGCATCCTTGCCGGGATCGGCCCAAGCGAAGCCGATCGGAGGTCAAAGAGGCGGCACACTGGGTGCGTGAGCAAGCCGAACCTGTCCCGCCGGGTCGCCGAGGCGGCCGGGATCGCCCTGACCAACCGGAAGTACGTGACGTTCGTGGACGTGGTCACCGGACTGCGGTGGCTGCACTCGCGGCACGTCGACACCTGGCGGCAGGGCCGGGCCGCCACGCTGGCCGAGCTGGCGGCGGTCGGCGACGACCGGCTGCTCGCCGCCGCCGCGCTGCTGCGCGACTGGGCCGTGGGGCAGGGGCTGCGCCCGGTGGAGGCGTCGTACGTGTCCGGCAGCCGTGACCGGCGCGAGCTGCGGTTCACGGCCGGCGACCATCCGCAGGAGGCGTTCCGCGTCCACTGGGTGTCGCCGGAGCTGAGCGAGGCCCGGGTGCGGCGGCTCGCCGAGCGCCAGAGCAAGGCGCCCGACCTGACGGTCGTCGTGCCGCAGCAGCCGTGGACGTGCGCCTCGTGCGGCGACACCGGGCCGTACCTGATCATGGAGGACGACCGGCCGCACTGCCTGACGTGCGCGGACATGGACCATCTGGTGTTCCTGCCGTCGGGTGACGCGGCGCTCAGCCGGCGGGCCAAGCAGGAGAGCGGCCTGGCGGCCGTGGTCGTCGAGTACAACCGCCGGCGCAAGGTCTACCAGCGCAGGGGCCTGCTGGTGGAGGAGCGGGCGCTGACGCTGGCCGAGGAGCGCTGCCTGGCCGACGAGGAGGCCCGGCTGCGCCGCCGCGAGCGCGACAGGGAGCGCCGGGCCGTGCAGGACGACGACTTCCGGGCCCGGATGGCGGCCGAGATCCGGACCCTGTTCCCGGGCTGCCCCGCCGAGCGGGCCGAGGAGATCGCCGCGCACGCCGCCCTGCGCGGCAGCGGGCGGGTGGGCCGCACGGCGGCGGCCAGGGCACTCGACGCGAACGCGATCACGCTCGCCGTGGTCGCGTCGATCCGCCACCTCGACACCGACTACGACAAGCTGCTGATGACGGGCGTCCCCCGGACCGAGGCACGCGACCGGATCCGCGACGCCATCGACGCCAGGCTGGCCGACTTCAGGAGGAGGACGACATGAACGACCCGGCTGCGTGGTCCCGGGTGCGCGACGAGCTGCGGGACTTCGCGCTCGGCCTGCCCGAGACCCGCGAGGACCACCCGTGGGGCGAGACCGTCGTCAAGGTCGGCAAGAAGGTCTTCCTCTTCCTCGGCCTGGACGAGGCGACCGAGAAGTGGGCGCCGACCTTCGGGGTGAAGCTGCTGTCGGAGGCGCACGGCCATGCGCTGACCGTCGAGGGCGCCAGGCCCAGCGGCTACGGGCTGGGCAAGGCCGGCTGGGTGACGGTCCCGTTCATGGCCGAGCTGCCGGAGACCGAGGTCCTCCTCGACTGGGTCGAGGAGAGCTACCGGGCCATCGCCACCAAGCGAGCGATCAAGGCCCTGGACGAGCGGGCATAGCGGCGAGGCCGGTCCCGTCCGGGACCGGCCTGGTGCGCGGGTGCGGGTCCTACTTGGCGAAGGCGGCCAGCGCGACGCCCAGCCCGCGCTCGTTCTGGCCCTGCGCCTTGGCGTCGGTGGAGCTGACCGAGTAGACCAGGGTGCGGCTCAGGTCGCGGGTGGCGCCCACGCCGGTGGAGGAGCCGTAGCGCGCGCCGGTCTTGCCGAAGGCCACGATGCCGCCCGGCAGCTCGATCCGCGACAGGCCGGAGGTGTAGACGGCGGGCTTGTCCGTGCCGTACAGCTTGACGTCGGGGACCGTGAACATCGGCTCCAGCTGCGCCGCGGGCACGACCTTGCCGGAGAACAGGGCCTTGACGAACTTCTCCAGGTCGGCGGTCGTGGAGATGAGGTCGCCCGAGGCCCAGGTGGAGGTGACGCTCATGTCGGTCATGTCCACCAGGTACGTGTCGCCGTACGCGAAGGAGTCGGGGAAGCCCTTGGGCACCGCCTGGTAGCCGTGGTTGTGCCGGCCCTTGATCTTGACCGAGTCGCCGGGCAGGTAGCTGTCGCGCATGCCGACCGGGCGCAGGATTCTCGTGGTGACCTCGTGCTCGTACGAGCGGCCCGTGACCTTCTCGATGAGCATGCCGGCGACGAACGTGTTGGTGTTCAGGTAGTGCTGCCTGGTGCCGGGAGCGAACTCGATCGGGTTCTTCACGGCCTTGGCGACGTACTCCTCCGGGGTCCACTGCTGGAACCGGGTCTTGTAGACCCACGCCAGGTCGCCCGGCACCTTCGGCGACGGCAGCCCGCTGGTGTGGTTCAGGAGCTCGGCGACGCTGATCGCCGGGTAGCCCGCCGGGAGGAGGCCGGGCAGGTACTCCTGGACGGTGCCGTCGAGCGAGAGCTTCCCCTCGGCGACGAGCTGGAGCACGACCGCCGTGGTGAAGATCTTCGTGACGCTCCCGGCGCGGAACCGCGCGCCCTCGCGGGCGGGCCGCTTGGTACGCAGGTCCGTCACGCCGGTGACCCCCTTCCAGGAGCCCCGGGAGCCGCTGACGCGGACCTCGGCGGCGGTGGCGTCGGCCGCGGGCAGGCCGGCGATGCTCGCCTTGAGCGCCGCTTCGTTGATCGGCGGCAGCCCCGCGGCCGTGGCCGTCGCGGTCACCGCGGTGGGGGCGGCGGCGAGTGCGGCCGGGCCGGCGGCGACGGTCGTGAGGGCGGCGACGGCGAGTGCGGCGGCGGCGAGGCGGGTGCGGTTCATGAGGGCGTATCTCCAGGTCGGAAGGGGTTCTCCTTGATGGCTCCATCCTGTCGATCACGCGCTCCCACCGGATCGCCGAGACCGGCGATCTTCCGGCTCCCTCTCACGAGGGAACCGGCCTCGCCCCCTCGGGCGAGCGATCCCCCGTCAGCCCGTGGGCGGGATGGTGGCGATGACCCGGTTGACCCCGTTCTCGTACCGCAGGGCGTACCAGGTCTGCACCGGGCTGTGCGTCACCGGATCGAGCCGGAACGTGCCCCGCGGGCTGTCCACCTCCCGCACCCGGCCGAGCGCCCGCGTCAGGTCGCCGCTCTCCGCCCCGCCCTCCGACACGGCCAGGTCGATCAGCCGCATGGCGTCCCAGCCCTGCACGGCCACCGTCGAGGGGTCACGCCGGGTCGCCGCCCGCCACCTGGCCACGAACGCGGTGTTGGCCGGGTTGGCCAGCGCCGGTGAGTAGAGGCCCACGCTGGTCGTCCCCTCGCCGTCGGCGCCGACGGCCGCCATCACGTCCTCGTCGGTGAGCTGCTGGCAGGCCAGCAGCTCCACCTTCCGGTCGTAGCCGAGCTGCTTGTACGTCCTGGCGAAGGAGACGGCCTCGGCCCCGGCGTAGAAGGCGTACAGCAGATGGGCGTCCGCCGGGATCCGCCCCAGGTACGGCCCGAGGTCGGTGGCGCCGCCGAACGGCGTGAGCACGCGCTTGAGCGGCTCGGCCCCGTAGCCCTCGGCGAAGCCGTCGAGGGTCTGGACGCCCCCGGAGTAGTCGGACGCCATCGCCACCACCCGCACCCGGCCGTGGCTGCGGGCCGCGTACCTGCCGGCCGCCTCGCCCTGCTCCCGGTTGGTGAACGACACCCGGAACACCCCCGGGCCGCCCAGCTCGTCCGCGCCCGCGTTGGCGATCACCACCGGGGTCCCCGCCACCTCGCGCACCACCTCGACCGCCACCGGGGAGGCGACCAGGCCGGTCACCACGCTCACGCCCTCGCCCGACACCAGCCGCCGGGCCTGCTGCCGCCCCTGGTCGGGGCTGCCCGAGTCGTCGGCGACCAGCAGCCGCGCCGGCCGGCCGCCCAGCATGCCGTCATGGGCGTCCAGGTAGAGGCGCATGGCGGTCTCCATGTCCTTGCCCAGCTTCGCGTACACACCGGTCCGGGAGACGATCGCGCCCACCTTGACCACGGGGTCGTGCCGCACCTGCATGGCCGGCGAGGCGCCGCACCCGGCCAGCAGCAGCACCACCGCCGCCGCGGCGGCCGCTCTCACGCGGCGAACACCGCGCACACGGACCCCAGGCCCTCGATCCACGCCTCGAACACGTCGCCGGGCTCCACCGGGACCACCGGCCCCAGCGCGCCGGTCAGCACGACGTCGCCGGCGCGCAGCGGCCGGTCGGTGCGGCCCAGCGCCCCGGCGACCCAGGCGGCCGCGTTGAGCGGGTGGCCCAGGCAGTCCGCGCCCGAGCCGGCCGACACCTGCGTGCCCGCCCGGGTCATCGTCATCGCCGCCGTCCGCAGGTCGAGCCCGGGCAGCGGCACCGGTGCGCCGCCCAGCACGAACGCGCCACCGGAGGCGTTGTCCGCGATCGTGTCGACCGGCGTGATGTCCCAGCCGGCCACGCGCGAGTCGGCGATCTCGATCGCGGGCAGCGCGAAGTCCACCGCCCGGATCACCTCCGCCACCGTGAACGGCCCGCCCACCAGGTCATGGCCCAGCACCAGGGCGACCTCGGCCTCCGCCATCGGCTGGAGGAACCGCTCCACCGGCACCGGCACCCCCTCCGGGAGGGCCATGTCGGCGAACAGGGCGCCGTGGGAGCACTCGCGAGCGCCGAACCGCTCCCGCATGAGCGCGTTGGTCAGCCCCGCCTTCCGTCCGACGAGCCGCCGGCCCTCCCCCAGCGCCCGCCGGGTGCCGATCTCCTGGACGGCGTAGGCGTCGTCCACCGTGCCGATGAGATCCCTGACCGGCGGGCACGGCTTGCCCGAGCGGGCGGCCTCGGCCAGCCGCCCGGCCGCATGCGCCCGGATGTCCACCGCGTCCGACCAGGGGTCCGCCGCCGACCAGGGGTCCACCGCGTCCGACCGGGTGTCCACCGCGTCCGACCATTCGTCCTGCATGCCGCACCGTCCTGTCCGCGTCGACTGCCATCTGCCAGCTTCGCACCGCCGGCGGCCGCGCGGCAGCGGTCATTTCACGCGGCTCTCGTCCGTGATGCGCCATCCTGGGGAGCATGGACAAGCGCATCGACCAGGTGACCGCCCACGACGGCTCGTTCGACGTCCACGTCTGGCTGCCCGAGGGCGGCACCGGGCCGGGGATCCTCCTGGTCCAGGAGATCTACGGCGTCGGACCGTACATCGCCAAGGTCGCCGAGGAGCTAGCCGGGCGCGGCTACGTGGTGGCGGCGCCCGACCTGTTCTGGCGCCTGCGGCCCGGCTGGGTCGGCGAGCACACCCCGGAGGGGACCGCGGCGTCGATCGAGCTGGCCTCCGGCTTCGACCTGCCGCAGGGCGTCGCCGACTGCGCGCTGACACTCGTCCACCTGCGCGGGCTGCCCGAGGTGACGGGCGGGCTCGGGGCGCTCGGGTTCTGCCTGGGCGGGTCGGTGGGCTTCATGCTCGCCACGCAGACGGAGCTCGACGCCGTCCTGTCCTTCTACGGCTCCGCCGTGCCGGAGGCGACCGGGCTGATGGAGCGGATCTCCTCGCCGCTGCTGCTGGTCTTCGGCGGCAGCGACCCGTACATCCCGCGCGAGCAGGTGGCGAAGGTCGAGGAGGCGGCGCAGGGGCGGCCGAACGTGCGGGTGTACGTGGACGAGGAGGCGGGACACGCCTTCCACAACAGCGAGTCGCCGATGTTCCACCACCCGGAGGCGGCCGAGCGCGCGTGGCGCATCGCCCTCGACTTCCTCGGCACCCATCTGCCCGTCTCCTGACGCCGTGCGGGGCTGTCCTGGAGGACAGGTTCTCGTACCCCCGGTCCGGCCCTCATGATGGGCTGGTGGGGCGGACTTGGGAGCTGTGGGGAAATATCATCATCGCTGCGGTTCTGGCGCTTCCGCTGGCGGCGGCCCTGACGTACCTCCTGGCCCGGCGCCGCGCCCGCGCCGGCCACCCCGCGCCCGCCCGCACCGCCGTGGCCGACGTCGGCATCCTGACCGGCACGCTTCCCTGGCTGTGGATGATCCTCACCCCGGCCACCGGTCAGGAAGGAGTCAGTCTCGTCCCGTTCACCGACCTCGTCACTCTCGCCGGCGCGCCGCCGGGCGCGGTGTTGACGCAGGTCGGGGGCAACCTGCTGGTCTTCGCCGCGCTGGGCGCGCTGCTGCCCGTACGCGGGCCGCGCTTCGCCTCCACGGCGCGGGTGGCCGCCGCCGGGGCCGCCGCCTCGGTCACGGTCGAGGCCCTCCAGTACGTCCTGCGGCTCGGCCGCTACTCGTCGATCGACGACGTTCTCCTCAACACCACGGGCGCCGTGCTGGCCGCGTTGGTTACTCGCCGCTGGTGGGCCACCCGGATAACGACGCGCACGGTTCCCCGATAAAGGGCGGCGGAAACCGGTTTCGGCTCGCCACATGGGCACGATCCGCTCAAAAGAAGCACGCGACCAACCTGCGTATCTGTGCGATCGTGGACAAGACGGGGCAAGTTCTCTGGAGACGCCAAACCCGGTTGGTGACAGAGGGTGGTATCAAACGTGTCTGAATCCCCGGTACCCCACGATCTCCCCATCTACCGCCGCATCGCCGACGGCCTCCGCTCCCGGATCCTCGCCGGCGAGCTGAGAGACGGGGACCGGCTACCGGGCGAGAACGCGCTGATGGCCGACTACTCGATCGCCCGTGCCACCGCGAGGCAGGCGCTGGCCGTCCTCATCAACGAAGGTCTGGCCGTCCCCAAACGAGGGTCGGGGGTCTATGTGCGCCTGTTCAAGCCGATACGCAGGCACGGCTCGCGCCGCCTGGCGCGTGACCAGTGGGGTGAGGGGCACTCCATCTGGGACGCCGACGTGCGCGGCCGGCCGTTCACCGTGGACGAGGTGGAGGTGCTCAACGAGGAGGCGCCCGAGGACGTGGCCGAGGTGCTGGACAGCCGCCAGGCGTGGATCAGGCGGCGGCGCTACTCGGTCGACGGGCGGCCGGTGCAGCTCGCCACCTCGTACTTCCCCGCGCGGGCGGTAGAGGGCAGCGCCATCACGCTGGCCGACACCGGGGCGGGCGGCGTCTACGCCAGGCTGCGCGACCTCGGGCTCGCGCCGGCGCACTTCACCGAGGAGATCCGGGCCCGCATGCCCGCGCCGAGGGAGAGCGAGCTGCTGGGCCTGCCGGCCGGCACACCCGTGATCGTGATCGCCCGCACGGCGTACACGTCGAGCGGCGTGCCGGTCGAGTACAACGAGATGGTCCTGGACTCCGCCGCCTACGTACTCCAGTACGACTTCGACGCCTAGGGCGAACCAGGTTGTCGAGCGATAGGTTCACCTGTCCTTTGCGATCATTTACTTCTCTAGAGAACACGCGCACCCTTCAAGGAGATGGAACCTCGCAGGAGGCCCCGGAGGGATGACGCGCATGTCCTTTGACCGGCACCTCGCCGACATCGCCCGGGAGTTCTCCCAGTGGACCATCTGGCGGAGCGACGCGGGCCGCTGGTGGGCGACACGCCACCAGCCACTCAGCGACGCGCAGCGCGACGCCGGATGCGCGATGACCATCGACGCGGACGACCCGGACGACCTGCGCGAGCGGATCCGGGAGCAGGAGATCAGGACCGGTGACCCGCAGGGCGCGGCCGGGGACCCGGGGCGGCGCGCCGGGCCCGCGACCTTCTGACGCGCGCCCCGGCCGCACACCGGCCGGGGGGCGCACACGAGCAGCCCGGTGCCGGGTCCAGCGTCTCGGCGGCCCCGGCACCGGGCCACCAACGGGGCCATGTGCGCGGAAGCCTCCGACCCGATCGGGGGCGGAGGCTTCCGCTCTTCATGGCCGCGACCTCAGGGCCGCGCCCGGCTTACCGGCGTCCGACTTACCGGCGTCCGACTTACCGGCGTCTGACTTACCGGCGTCTGACTTACCGGCCTCTGACTTACTGGCGCAGGTCGGACAAACGGCCCAGGTTCACGTCGGTGTCGTCGGAGACCCGGGGCGCGTCCGGCGTTCCCGGTCGCGGCTCGTCATCCTGCACGATGACGCGGACGTCGTCCTGGTCCACGGGCTCCCGCGGGGCGCCGAGCAGCGGACCGACCGCCTCCGGCTCCTGCTGGGCCGGCACGTGCTCGACCGGTGCCTGCCCGACCGGCGCGTGCTCGACCGGCGCCTCCTCGACCGGCGAGGACTCGACCGCCGTCGACTCGACCGGCGCAGACTCGACCGGCGCAGGCTCGCGCGGCTCCTCCGGCGCCGGGGCCGGCTCGCGTGCCGGGCCCGCCTGCTCCAGAACCAGCGCTCCGGCCGCGTTCTCGGTCCGCATCAGGTCCCCCAGCACCGAGCCGATCTCGCTGAGCCGGCGCACGACCTCGGAGTGCGTGTTGGTGAGGTACTCGACGCGCCGGCCCGCGTGCTCGTCCAGCGCGGCGACGCGCCGGTTGGCGTCCGCGAGCGTCGACTCGGCCTCGCCGCGGGCGGCGGCCAGGGTCCGGTCGGCCTCGGCGCTCGCCGACTCCAGCAGCCGGGCCGCCTCCTGCTCGGCGCCCGTGACCAGCCGCTCGGCCTCGGCCCGCGCGGACCGCAGGGTCTCGTCGGCCTCCGTGCGGGCGGTGGTGAGCTGCTCCTCGGCGTCGGAGCCGGCCTGCGCCAGCATGCCCTCGGCCGCCGCCGTGGCGTCGGTCACCCGCCGCTCGGCCTCGGCCTGGGCGGAGGTCAGGATCTCGTCGGCGGTCGCGCGGGCCGACGACACGAGCCGCTCGGCCTCCTCCGCGGCCTGCTCACGCAGCTGCGTGGACTCGGCCTCGGCGTCGGCCCGCTTGGCGGCGGCCTCCTCCTCGCCCAGCTTGAGGATCTGCGCGAGCCGGGGGCTGAGGTCCTCGTAGCTCTGCGGCGCCTCGACCATGCGCCGCCTGGCCTCGGCCAGCTCGACACGGCCCTGCTCGGCCTGCTCGATCGCCCTGGCCAGCCGTTCCTCGAGATCCCGTATCTGGTTGCGGGTGCGCGTCATGTAGTCGTGGACCTGACGGCGGTTGTAGCCGCGCATCACGACCTCGAAGGTGTCCTCTTGCATCAGATCGGGAATGCTCTCGTGCTGGTTTGTCATGGGGGTTACCTAAAGGTTTGCGTGAGCCGGGGGAAAACTGCGGGTTGTGAGGGTCTGGCAGCGAGACGTCAGGAAACGACTCTCCTGCCATCTGCCCACGTCCGCAAGCGGAACGCCTGACGTGGAGCGGGAATTACGATGGGCCGGGTGTACATCGCAGCGCTGGACGGCGGGGCCGTCCCCGACATTCACCCCGAGGCGTACATAGCGCCTGGTGCCGTCGTCGTCGGACGGGTGCGCGTCGGACGCGCGTCCAGCATCTGGTACGGCTCGGTCCTGCGCGGGGACGACGAGCGGATCGAGATCGCCGAGGAGTGCAACGTCCAGGACCTGTGCTGCCTGCACGCCGACGCGGGCCAGCCGACGATCCTGGAGCCGCGCGTGAGCCTGGGCCACAAGGCCATGGTCCACGGCGCCCACGTGGAGAGCGGCGCGCTCGTCGGCATCGGCGCGATCGTGCTCGGCGGCGCCCGCATCGGCGCCGGCACCCTGGTCGCGGCCGGGGCCGTGATCGGCCCGGGCAAGCGCATCCCGGCCGGCGTGCTCGTCGCGGGAGTGCCGGGCCGCGTGGTCCGCGAGCTCACCGACGACGACCGTGCCTCCTTCGCCCGCACGCCCGACAACTACATGGCCAAGGCGATCAGGCACCGGCAGGCGTCAACGTCTTGATCAGCGCCGCGTCCGACACCGACGCGGTGTTGAGCGGGTCGGCGTACTCCGGCAGCTCGGGGCGCAGGAAGTGGACGAAGTCGACGGTCAGCTTCAGGTCGGGCAGGCCCTCGATCTGTTTGGCGTTGCCCTTCGCCACGTCCTTCTTGAGCGCCGCGTAGCTGTCCCAGTCGGTGTACGCGGTGAGGCCCCACTGGAGCACCTCGGGGAGCTCCGACGGCCAGCGCCGGGCGACCTTCCAGGCACCGCCCTCCTCCCGGTACAACGCCGCGGCGAGCCGGCCGGCCCTGGCCAGGACGAGATCGACCCAGCCCGCCTTGACGGGGACCTCCAGCGGCTTGGATCCGCCGTTCAGCGTGTACTTCGCCTCGACCTGGCCGCTCTTCTCGGCGGTGCCCGTGGTCACCGACACCCAGGTCGGCTTGTCGTACGTGCCGGGCACCCGGGCCATCAGCCCGCCGAGCGAGAACTTCCGCTTCGGCTTGGCGCCCTTCTTGCCCTCGACCTTGACCCGGGCGTGCATGACGATGTCGCCGGCCAGCTCCTGGTAGACGAACGGGCCGCGGAAGCCGTCGAACCACGTCGAGGTCTTGGGCTCCAGGTAAAGCGATCCCTTGGCCGTGGTGTTCACGTCGAGCTTGGCGATGCGGTCGACGTCCTTCTCGGTGTCGCTCAGCTTGGCCCAGGCGGCCAGGTCGGCGGCCGCGGCGAACTCGGTGGACGCACCGCCCACCTCGCCTCCGGGCTCGGGCGGGGCGGCCCTGGCCACGTCGAGCACGCCGGGGCCGGTCGGGGAGGGCTGCGCCGCGGTGATCGACCCGCATCCCGCGAGTCCCATCGTCACCAGCGCTATCACAGTCCTCTTCAACCTCATAGGGGGACATTCTGCCGTGTATGGGCGGTCGATGATCCCCGGACGGCAAGTACGATGGCCGCCGTGCGCCCCTGGGATGCGTTCGCCGCCACGGAAGCGGACGTCCGCGCGATGGTCGCGGACCCCCGCTGGCAGGACCTTCCCGTACCCGTGCGCGCGGAGGCGATCGCCTCGCGGACGCTGGTGACGCCCGACGGCGACCGGTGGCTGTTCGGGGCGCACGCGCGCTGGCACCTGCACGACCCGGCCGACGGCCGCTGGCACCCGGCTCCGCCGCCGCGGGGAGCACGGGTGCGGCCGGCCGGGCACGCCGCCGCGGTGCTGCCCGCCCGGGTGATCCCCCGCGGGCCGGACTTCGCCGCCGAGCCGGGCTCCACGCAGGCCTTCGTCGGACCGGACGTGCCCGACCATCTCACGGAGCAGGTCCGGGTGCTCGTACGGGCGGCCGGGCGCCGGTCGGAGAAGGACTTCCCGCTGACGGCGTTCGACGAGATCCTCGCCGGTGACGTGCCGAGCACGGTCGCGGCCGTCTGGGGCACGGTGATGTGGTGCGCGTACGCGCCGGCCTTCGACGGCAACGAGCGGCTGCTGACCATCTTCGGCGAGTACCTGCGCCGGCCCCTGCCCGGCGACGAGTGGGTGCGCTGGCTGCCGGCGCCGCCGCTGCTGCACCTGGTCCGGCTCGTGGCCGAGCGGCTGCGGGCGGGCCGCTCGCGCGAGGCGCTCCGGCTGACGGCGATCATGGCCGACACGGCGCAGATCCTGCTGTCCGACACGCGCTTCCGGCCGCGCGCTCTCGCACTGCTCACGATGGTGGAGCCGGCGCTGTCACGGCCCGGCCTCGACGACCGCGCCGCGCTGCGCTCCGACGAGTCGGTACGGCTGGCGTGGCTCGACCGCTGCCCGGCCCGGCTGGCGCGGGCGATCCTGCCGGAGACGGACCCGGAGGCGCACTTCGCGCACACGGTGTACGACCTGATGGAGGCGCTGTCCTTCACCCGCGACCCGGCCCGCGCGGCCGCCACGCTGCTGGCCGACCTGTCCGACTCCCGGGGCCTGCTGCCGGGGCGGCTGGACCATCGGCTGCGACACGCGTACGAGGAGCTGGCCGGCGCGGGGCTCACGGGCACGTCGGCGGCGGAGACGACGCATCCGGACGGCTTCGCGGTCCTGGGCCCCTCCCAGCCGCTCCCGGGCCCTCCCGGCGCCCTGGGCACCCCCACGGGCGCCTGGGCCCCGCCGCACCCGCCGGACACCACGGGAGCATGGTCCCCGGGCGGCCCCGGCGGGAGGCGGGACGGACCGGACGAAGCCGGGGACCCCACCGGCGCCTGGACCCCCGCCGACGAAACCGGCGCGTGGACGCCGGGCGGGCCGGCGAGCACCGGCTCGGGCCGCTTCAGCCGGTCCGGCCGCCTCAGCCGTACCGGCGGCGAGGACGCGCCCGAGCCCGGCGCGCAAAACCCGCACAAATCAGGCGCGCAGGACCCGCACAGAACCGGTGGGCAGGACGCGCGCAGGACCGGTGACACGGGAGCGGGCGATCGGAGCGGCCCCATGACGAACGGCGGAGAGGGGACGCGCTCCGGGCGGCTGGCGGCGGCGGTGGCGAGGCGGGTGCTGTCACGGATGCCGCGCCAGCGCGTCACGTCGGGCTTCGAGATCGAGCCGCCCGATCGGGCCACCGCGGCGGGCGTGCTGGGGGCGGCCTACGCGGCGGGGCTGGCATGGCAGGCCGTGTCGGGGGCAAGAGTGCCGGAGCGCGGGTTCGCCGGACAGGCCGCGCTGGTGCGCAGGATCGTCCACGAACGCGATGATCTTCCTTCCTAAACCCACTAATACCGATATTTCTCTCTTACCTCGCCTATATCGTTCTAAGACGCCAAGCACCAGCCATTCGCTGAATTGTGATCTCTGATTGGGGAAATGACCCTCGTGGGGCCCCGGCGGCGCGCAAAGGAATGACTCCGATGGGCCATGTCGCCCGAAGGGCCCCGGCCGTAACCTCGTAGAGGGTGTGGGCTGCGGAAGGAAGGACGACGCGGTGGGGCACGACGACCTGGACTCTCGGGTCCACGACCGTGTCGCGTTGGACGAGATTGCGCTCTACGCCGAGGTACTCACCGCTGTTGCCATCAGCGAGCGGCGGCTGACCTTGGATGAGCTCGACGACGCGCTCGGATTGCGGACTTCAGCGAGTCATTGACGAACGATCACCATGACATGGTCCCGGACTCCTGAGGGGTCCGGGACGGTGATGCGGAGGGTGGCTCACCTCCCACGACATGACTAGTCAGTCGCGCCGGCCACCCTCCTACGAACGGACGAGTCGCGCGATCGCCGCCGACGCCTCCTTGACCTTCGCCTCGGCCTCGGGACCGCCGCTGTTGATGGCGTCGGCCACACAGTGAGCGAGGTGGTCCTCCAGCAGACCCAGCGCCACCGCCTGGAGCGCCCGGGTCGCCGCCGAGACCTGCGTGAGCACGTCGATGCAGTACGCGTCGTCGTCGACCATCCGCTGCAGGCCCCTGATCTGTCCCTCGATGCGCCTGAGCCGCGTCAGATATGCCTGCTTGTCACCGGTGTAGCCGTGCATGGTCACCACGATATCCGTATCCCTGTCGGTCATCTGAGGTCCGCGATCAACTTCTCCCACTGCACGGCCACCTCGGCGGCCGAGTGGCGCAGGGCGGTGTCGAGCGCCCCGGCGGCCAGCGACCGGCGCCTGCGTTCCTCGTCGATGAGGGCGAGCAGCGCCGCCGCGAACATCTCCAGCCCGGCGTCGCCGTCGTCCGCCGGCACCAGCACCCCGTTGTAACCGGTCGCCACGAACTCCATCGGCCCCCGGGAGCCCTCGAAGGCCACCACGGGCACCCCGCAGCCCATGGCCTCCAGCACGGTCATCCCGAGGTCGCCGTTGCGGGAGGTGTTGGCCACGATCGACGCCTTGGCGAACTCCCCCGCGAGGTCGGGGGTGACGCCCATGAAGTAGACGTGGTTGTGCAGATCGAGGTCGCGCACCAGCGCGCGCAGCCGCCGCTCCTCGGGGCCGCCGCCGTACAGCCGCAGCCGCCAGTCGGGCCGCTTGTCCGCCACGGTGGCGAACGCCCTGATCAGCCGGTCGTACCCCTTGACCGGGACCCACCGCCCGCCGGCGGCGACGATGCGGTTGTCCATGCGCGAGCGCGGCCACGGGCCGGCCGGCAGCGCGTCGGGCACGGTGTGGACGGCGGGAGACCCTTCGAGCAGCCGGGTCCACTCCTCACCGGCCGTGTCGGTGGCGGTGGCGACCGCGTGCAGCCGGGGGTAGAACCGCTTGACCGGTCCGGGAACGGCCGGCCGGCCCCACTCGCGGGCGATCTTGAGCAGGTCGCGCGGGGCGTGCCGGGCGGCCTGGACGCCGAGCGCCGGCCGCGTCGTGATCAGCACGTCGGACTTGAGGCTGCGCAGCAGCCGCCAGAGCGCGACCTCCGCGCGCACCTGCCCGCGCGGCAGGAGACGCCTGCTGCCCGGCCTGGCGTCGATCACCGAGCGCATGACCACGTCCTGCCCGACGGGGAAGAACGGCCGGTCCTTGTGCCGCCTGACGCTGATCACCTCGACGTCGTGGCGTTCGGACAGCGCGGTGGCGAGGTTGAGGGTGGAGCGCACGTCGCCGCGCATGCCGTACGCGGAGGAGACCAGCAGGGTGATCCTCACCCGCCCACCTCGATCCGCAGCTCGTCGTCGGCGGTGTAGCAGGGGCGGATGGGGACCCCGTCGATCCGGGCCGACGGGTAGTGCAGGCGGCGGCGTTTGCCGTCGACGTCGTCGAGCCGCGAGCCGAGCTTCAGCGGCGTGGCCACGCCCTCCACCTCCAGCGAGGGCTCCCAGGTGCCGGCCCCGTCGGGATCGGCCGCGAGCACGTCCACCAGGGAGAACGCGGCGTGGAAGCGCACGCCCTGCACGGTCGCCGAGGTGCGCCGCATCTGATCGCCGGACTGCCTGCGCTGAAGGGCGAGCCTGGCCTCGTGGCGGGCGTCGTCGTCCTCCAGCCCGGTGAAGGCCAGCAGGCCCATGACCTCGAAGCGGCCCTCCCTGAACCAGATCGAGCGCACCTCCGCGATCGGCTCGGCGTCGGCGATCTTCAGCGCGAGGTAACCGTTGCGCGTCCGGTAGGAGCGGTAGGCGAGGGTCCGTTTGCACAGCGCGTACGTGTCGAGGTGGTCCAGAGAGAAGCCCGGATCGACGCTGCGCAGCCGCACGCGCTTGCCGTCGCGCCGCAGGTAGGCGTCCCAGCGCCCGGCCGTCAGCATGAGCGGGGCCAGCGAGACCGCCAGGGTGGCCTCCCCGGCGCGCGCCCCCGGCGTGCCGAGCAGGACCTCACGTTCGACCCCCGTCGTCCGGTGCCTGAGGACGAGCTCCGTCCCGTCGCTCAGGGACTCCTCCATGGCCAGGCGGAGGGAGAGCACATCGGCGAGCGTGACTTCCGCGTCTGTGACCACGACGCGCATCGCGAGCCCCCTCCCCGTCGAATGAAGCCATGCGACGTTGAGGTTACCGTGATTTTCCCGTTATGTGGATGGCGGATTTCTTCCGGGGGTGTCCCCTGACATGCGGAACTCCTCCACATTACCTGTGGAGGAGTCCGACTTTCCGGTGTCAGGTAGGGGTTTTCACGGATTTGATCAGGAGCTGGGCGACGTCCACGACTTCCAGCGACTCCTTGGCCTCTCCGTTGTTCTTCTTCTCGTTGATCGCGTCACCGAGCATCACCATGCAGAACGGGCACGCGGTGGAGACGGTGTCGGGATTCGTGGTCAGCGCCTCGTCCACGCGCTCGGTGTTGATGCGCTTGCCGATGCGCTCCTCCATCCACATGCGCGCACCGCCGGCGCCGCAGCAGAAGCCGCGGTCCTTGTGGCGGTGCATCTCCTGGGTCTGCACACCGGGCACCTTGGACATGATGTCGCGGGGCTGGGAGTAGACCTTGTTGTGGCGGCCGAGGAAGCACGGGTCGTGGTAGGTGATCTTCTCCTCGATCGGGGTGATCGGGGTCAGCTTGCCCTCGTCCACGAGCTTGGCCAGCAGCTGCGTGTGGTGCACGACCTCGTACGTGCCGCCGAGCTGCGGGTACTCGTTGGCCAGGGTGTTGAAGCAGTGCGGGCAGGTGGCGACGATCTTCTTGACGCCGGCCTCGTTGAGCGTCTCGATGTTCTGCTGGGCCAGCATGTTGAACAGGTACTCCATGCCGAGGCGCCGGGCCGGGTCGCCGCTGCACGCCTCCATGGGGCCGAGCACGGCGAACTTGACGCCCGCGATGTGCAGCAGCTCCGCGACCGCCTTGGTGGTCTTCTTGGCCCGGTCCTCCAGGGCTCCGGCGCAGCCCACCCAGAACAGGTACTCGGCGTCCTCGGGCATCTTCTCGTCGACGACCTCGACCTCGAAGTCCAGCTCCCCGATCCAGTCGGCCCGCTTCATCTCGGACATGCCCCAGGGGTTGCCCTTGTTCTCCAGGTTCTTCACCATCACGCCCGCCTCGGACGGGAACGACGACTCCACCATCACCTGGTAGCGGCGCATGTCGAGAATGTGGTCGATGTGCTCGATGTCCACCGGGCACTGCTCGACGCAGGCGCCGCAGTTGGTGCACGACCACAGCACGTCGGGGTGGATGACGCCGTCCTCGCCGACCAGCGGCTTCTCCAGCAGCGCGAGCACGTCGGTGTCGGCGTGCTCGGTGGAGGCCCCGGCCAGCAGGTACGGAGCCACCTTGAAGGCGTGGTCACGCTGGTCCAGGATGAGCATCTTCGGCGACAGCGGCTTGTCGGTGTTCCACGCCGGGCACTGCGACTGGCAGCGCCCGCACTCGGTGCAGGAGTAGAAGTCGAGGAAGCCCTTCCAGGTGGTGTCGCCGATCTTGCCGCGGCCCAGCCGTTCGGGGTCGAGGTCCTCGTCCTCGAAGTCCACCGGCTTGCCGTCCACGCGCAGCTCCGGCGCGCCGCCCAGGCCGTCGGGGCGGCGGGAGAACAGGACGTTGAGCGGCGCGGTGAAGATGTGCAGGTGCTTGGAGTTGACCACGATCACCAGGAACACCAGCATGAAGCCGATGTGCAGGAGCAGCGCGATCTCCTCCAGCAGCGCGCTGTCCGGCAGCACGTTCCCCAGGCCCAGCGAGACGAACGCGCCCGAGGAGTAGGGGAAGTTGCCGTTGGCCGCCGACGCGCCGCGGGCCAGGAACAGCGTCCAGATGATGTTGAAGATCATGAACAGGACGAGCCACGCCCCGCTCAGGTGCGAGCCGGAGAAGCGCGAGCCGCGCCCCAGTGCCTTGGGCGAGTTCTTGATCCGGATGACGGCGAACGCCACCAGGCCCAGGAGGCACGCCACCGCGATGAAGTCCTGCAGGAACCCGAGCACCGCCCACTGGCCGATGAGCGGGATGTGGAAGTCGGGGCGGCCGGTGATCGCGCCCTGCACGATCGCGCCGTACGCCTCGATGTAGACGGTCAGCAGGATGAAGAACGCCCACATCACGAAGAAGTGCGCGACGCCGGACGGCGTCCACTTCAGCAGCTTCTTCTGGCCGAACACCTCGACGAGCTGCGCCTTGACCTCCTCGCCCGCGTGCGCCTTGGCGTACTCGACGCGTTCGGGGGCGGGCGGACCCACGGTGGCGAGCTTGTAGAGGAACAGCGCCCGACGGCCCGCCACGGCCACCGCCAGGACGGTCATGACGAGTCCGATGATGGCTACCCAGAGCACGGGTCCTCCCACAGACGACGTTGGCTGCCAGCGTACGAGCGCCGGTCGAGCACGCGACGACCAGGCTGTCCCCAGAATCCTACCCATCGGTAACATTTCTGGGGTAACGCGACCCACCCTACGGCCACGGGCCGTTACAGAACAATGCTCTACGCTGTGAAGTAACGCTGGATCGTCGGCGCCAGCAGCTCCACCAGCTCCTCCGGGTCGGCCCCGGCCATCGGCTCCAGCTTGAGCACGTACCGGGCCATCAGCACGCCGAACATCTGCGCGAACGCCGCCTCGATCCGCAGGTGCGGAACCCCCAGCGTGTCGGCCACCTTGAACAGCAGCGCGTTCGTGACGAACTCCCGGAACATCGTCACGGCGTGCTCGTGCGTCATCGCCGAGCGGATGATGGCGATCAGCGGCTCCCGGGTCTCCGGCGTGGCGGTCACCGTGAGAATCAACCGGACCAGCCGCTCCCCGATCTCCTCGCGAGGGCCTTCGAGCAGCGACGGCAGCACCTGCTCGGGTGTCAGGGGCAGCCGCATCGCCGCCGCGAACATGCCCTCCTTGGTGTCGAAGTAGTGGTGCACGAGCGCGGGATCGACCTCCGCCTCGCGGGCGATGCCGCGCACGGTCGCCTTGTCGAACCCCTTCTCGGCGAACACCCGCCGGGCCGCCGCCAGGATCTCGCCCCGGGTGTCGGCCGAGCCCGGTCTGCGACCGGGGCCCCTCCTGACCGTCATGCCGAGGCCGCGAGATGGAGGCGGGCGAACGCCAGTGCCTCGGCGAGGTCGTCGATCCGCTCCGTGCGGCTGGACGCCTTGCGCGTGTTGATCTCCAGCACCACCAGCCCGGTGTAGCCGTTGCCGGCCAGCCGCTCCAGGATCGGCGCGCACGGCTGGCTGCCGCGCCCCGGCACCAGGTGCTCGTCCTTGTTCGTCACGCCCAGGCCGTCGGCCAGGTGCAGGTGCGCCAGGCGGTCGCCGAGCTTGGTGGCCATCTCCATCGCGTCGGAGCCCGACACGGCCGTGTGCGACAGGTCCAGCGTGACGTGCGGGAAGTCGTAGTCGATCGGGTTCCAGTCCGGGGAGTACGGGACGACGTCGTTGTTCCTGGCGCGCAGCGGGAACATGTTCTCCACCGCGAAGACCACGTCGGTCTCGTCGCGCATGCGGGCGAGCCCGGTCTCGAAGTCGCGGGCGTACTCGCGCTGCCAGCGGAACGGCGGATGCACCACGACCGCCGACGCGCCGAGCCGCTCGGCCGCCTGCCGGGCCCTGACCAGCTTGGCCCACGGGTCGCGCCCCCACACGCGCTGCGTGACCAGCAGGCACGGGGCGTGGATGGCCAGCACGGGCACGTGATAGTGGTCCGACAGCCGCTCGATCACGTCGATGTCCTGGCTCACGGGATCGGCGCCGACCATGATCTCGACACCGTCGTAGCCCAGGCGCGCGGCGAGCTCGAACGCGTCAGGAGTGCGTTCCGGATATACCGAGGCGGTGGACAATGCGATCTTCGCATTGGGCACGCGGATGACATCAGCCACGTTGCCAGCCTAAGCCGGTGACGGGATTCTGGCGCGCGCCCCCTACGGTTGGGTCATGCCCCGGATCGCAAAAGGAGCCATTCCCAGCCCCAACATCTGGAACACCCCGCAGCTGTACGAGCTGGAGAACCGCGCCGTGGACCCCGACGGCGCGGCCGAGACGGCCATGCGGGCGATCCGGCCGTGGGACGGCGCGACCGTGCTCGACATCGGCTGCGGCACCGGCTACCACCTGCCCGGCCTGTCGGCCGCGGCGGCCCGGGTGATCGGGGTCGAGCCGCACGGCGACCTGGTGACGCTGGCCCGCCGCCGCTGCGCCGGGCTGCCCGGCGTGGAGGTGCACGCCGCCACCGCGCAGGACCTGCCGCTGCCGGACATGTCGGTGGACGTGGCCATCGCGCGGTGGGCGTACTTCTTCGGCCCGGGCTGCGAGCCGGGGCTGCGCGAGCTCTCCCGGGTGGTGCGGCGCGGCGGCGCGGCCTTCGTCATCGACCTCGACGCGGGCCGCGGGGCGTTCGGCCGCTGGTTCTCGCGCACGGTTCCGGCGTACTCGGCGCGGGAGGTGGAGGCGTTCTGGACGCGGCACGGCTGGCAGCGGCAGGAGCTCGACCTGCGCATGGTGTTCGAGCGGCGGGCGGACCTGGAGGCGGTGCTGCGCATCGAGTTCGCCCCGGCCGTGGCCGAGCAGGCGATCGCGGAGACGCCCGGCGTGGAGCTGGCCTACCCCAACGTGCTGCGCTGGCGCCTGTTCTGACCCCTGACCTAGACCCCTGACCTGGATCCTCGACCCCTCGACCTCGACCCCTTGACCTCGACCCCTTGACCTTGACACCGGCGTCAACGTTTACCGTGTCATCATGCGCATCGGAGAGCTGGCCGGACGTACCGGTGCGAGCACCCGCTCGCTCCGCTACTACGAGCAGAACGGGCTGATCACCTCCCGGCGGAGCGTCAACGGCTACCGCGAGTACGCCGAGGACGACGTCCGCCTGGTGTCGGAGATCCGCACGCTGCTGTCGGTCGGCTTCACGCTGGAGGACACCCGGCCGTTCGTCGACTGTCTGCGCGCCGGCCACGCCACGGGCGGCTCCTGCCAGGAGTCCGCCGAGGTCTACCGCCGCAAGCTGGCCCAGATCGACGACGACATCCGCACCCTGCTCGCCCGCCGCGCCGAGGTCGCGGCCCAGCTCGGCGAATCCTGCTCCGGCTGCATCACCCGAGGAGAGAAATGATCACCCTGACCACCGAGAACTTCGACGAGCAGGTACTGAGCAGCGACAAGCCCGTCCTGGTCGACTTCTGGGCCGAGTGGTGCGGGCCGTGCCGCATGGTCGCGCCGGTGCTGGAGCAGATCGAGGCCGAGTACGGCCTGACCATCGGCAAGCTCAACACCGACGAGAACCCCGACATCATGAACCGGTACGGCGTGCTCAGCCTGCCCACGCTGCTGCTGTTCGAGAACGGCGAGCCGGTGCGGCAGGTCATCGGCGCCCGCCCCAAGCGCATGCTGGTCAACGACCTCGGCCTGGCGTGACGGTCCGCCTGCCCGCGAATGTCGGTGGGGGCCGCTAGCCTGCTCCGCATGGCCAAGACTGCCCCCAAGCCCGGATACCGCTGCGCCGAATGCGGCTGGCGCACCACCAAGTGGGTGGGCCGGTGCGGCGAGTGCCAGGCGTGGGGCACGGTCGACGAGGAGGGCGCCCGCGCCGGCGTCCACGTCGTCCAGGCCGGCGCCACCACCGCCCCCGCGATGCCGATCGGCCACGTCAAGGCCGAGGTGGCGGCCGCCCGCACCACCGGGGTGAGCGAGCTCGACCGGGTGCTCGGCGGCGGCCTGGTGCCCGGCGCGGTGATCCTGCTGGCCGGCGAGCCGGGCATCGGCAAGTCCACGCTGCTGCTGGAGGCCGCCGCCCGGATGGCCGAGCGCGACACCGTCCTCTACGTCACCGGCGAGGAGTCGGCCGCGCAGGTCCGCCTGCGCGGCGACCGCATCGGCGCCATCCGCGACCAGCTCTACCTCGCCGCCGAGACCGAGCTGTCGGCCCTGGTGGCCCACGTCGAGAAGGTCCAGCCCCGGCTGCTCGTGGTCGACTCGGTGCAGACCGTCGGCTCCGCCCAGACCACGGGCGTGCCCGGCGGGGTCACCCAGGTCCGCGAGGTCGCCGCCAACCTCGTGCGCCTGGCCAAGGAGCGCAACATGGCGACCGTCCTCGTGGGCCACGTCACCAAGGAGGGCTCCATCGCCGGCCCCCGCACCCTGGAGCACCTGGTCGACGTCGTCCTCAACTTCGAGGGCGACCGCCACTCCAGACTGCGCATGGTCCGCGCGATCAAGAACCGGTTCGGCCCGACCGACGAGGTCGGCTGCTTCGACCTGCACGAGCGCGGCATCGAGGGCATCACCGACCCCAGCGGGCTGTTCGTCTCCCGGCGCAGCAGGCCGGTGCCGGGCACCTGCGTGACCGTGACCGTCGAGGGCACCCGCCCGCTGCCGGCCGAGGTGCAGGCCCTGGTCGCCCGCACCGAGGCGCAGCAGCCCCGGCGCACCTCCTCCGGCCTCGACACCTACCGCGTGCAGATGGTCCTCGCCGTGCTGGAGCGCCGCCTCAACGCCAAGCTCGGCGGCTGCGACGTGTTCACCGCCACCGTGGGCGGCATCAAGCTGGCCGACCCGGCCGTCGATCTGTCCGTGATGCTCGCCGTGGCCAGCGCCGCCGGCGACAAGCCGCTCCCGGCGGGGCTCGTCGCCATGGGCGAGGTGGGTCTCGCGGGCGAGCTGCGGCCGGTCAAGGACGTGCGGCGGCGGCTCAGCGAGGCTGCCAGGCTGGGCTTCCGCCGGGGCCTGGTGCCCGCGGGCTCCCTCGAAGAAGGCGGCCGGAAGCGCGACGGGCAGCGCTCTCTCGTGCCCGTCGGGCCGGTCACGTTCGCCCCGGGATTCGAGGTGGTGGAGGCGGAGAACGTCTGGGACGCTCTCACACACGTCACATAGCGCCGCTAAGCTGGACTTGACTATTTCGACACGGGGGTCTGGTGCCAAACGACAGGAGTCTGGACGACCGCCGTCGCGAAGCCCTGGCCGCGGTGGCCCCGGGCACACCGCTGCGCGACGGCTTGGAGCGGATCCTACGCGGGCAGACCGGCGGGTTGATCGTGCTCGGCTACAACCGCGAGGTCGATCAGCTCTGCAGCGGCGGCTTCGAGCTCGACGTCGAGTTCTCCGCCACCCGCCTGCGCGAGCTGGCCAAGATGGACGGCGCGATCGTGGTGAGCGGCGACCAGAAGATCGTGCGCGCCGCGGTCCATCTCGTCCCCGACCCGGCCATCCCCACCGACGAGTCCGGCACCCGCCACCGCACCGCCCAGCGCGTGGCCCGGCAGACCGGCCTGCCGATCATCGCGATCAGCAAGTCGATGCGGATCATCGCCCTCTACCTCGACGGCATCCGCTACGTCCTGGAGGAGTCGGCGGCGATCCTGTCCAAGGCCAATCAGGCCCTGGCCACCCTGGAGCGCTACAAGCACCGCCTCGACGAGGTGTCCGGCACGCTGTCGGCCCTGGAGATCGAGGACCTGGTGACCGTTCGCGACGTGGCGGCCGTCGCCCAGCGGCTGGAGATGGTCCGGCGCATCTCCGACGAGATCAAGGGCTACGTGGTCGAGCTCGGCACCGACGGCCGGCTGCTGTCGCTCCAGCTCGACGAGCTGGTGGCCGGCGTCGACTCCGAGCGGGAGCTGGTCGTGCGCGACTACCTCCCGGCCCCGTCGGGGCGGCGCACCCGGCACCTGTCGGAGGCCATGCACGACCTCGACGAGCTGTCCGGCAGCGCGCTGCTCGACCTGCCGGCGGTGTCCCGCATCCTCGGCCACGACGGCGGCGAGACGCTCGACACGCCGGTCAGCCCGCGCGGCTTCCGCCTGCTGGCCAAGGTCCCCCGGCTGCCGGCCACGGTGGTCGACCGCCTGGTCAACCACTTCGGCGGGCTGCAGAAGCTGCTCGCGGCCAGCATCGACGACCTGCAGGCCGTCGGAGGCGTCGGCGAGTCACGGGCCCGCAGCGTCCGCGAGGGCCTGTCCCGCCTGGCCGAGTCGTCCATCCTCGAACGCTACGTCTGACACGCCCGGCGCCTCGCTCCAGCGATCGCCCACCCACCTGCGAGATCCCGCCTTCGCGACCCAGCCTCCGAGATCTCGCCTTCGCGACGCGCCTTCGCGACCCCACCTTCGCGACCACACCTGGAGATCCCGCCTTCGCGACCCCACCTTGGAGATCCCGCCTTCGCGACCCCGCCTTCGGTCACCTGAGGTGGAAGACCCCCTTGGGGCTTCGCAGCTTCCCCATGCGCGCCACCGCCACGTACGTGCCCGGCAAGGCCGCGGCCGGCGTGGTCCGGCAGTCCTCGCTGGAGCGACGCCGGTCCCAGTCGAGGGTGCGGACGTACGGGATGCCGCGCTCCAGCTCCCGCACCTCGGCGGCGGGCCCGCTCACGCAGTCGGCCGTGGACCAGATGCGGTCCTCGCCCGAGGTGATGCGGATCTCCAGGGCGCGCGGCCCCACGTCGGCGCGGCACATGGCGGGGCCGGTGTTGACCAGCGTGACCAGGAAGTTGGGCCACGCGCTACCGGTGTAGACGTCCTGCTTGCCCTGCAGGCTCAGCACCAGGTCGCCCTCGGCGCACAGCTGTCCCGGCCGGTCCGGCTTGTTCGCCCCCGCCCCCGCCGCCGCTGACGCCGACGGGGTGGTCATGCCGGGACTCGGCTGGGGTGTCGGGGTGGCCGTGCCGAGCGCGAGGGTGCGCAATCCGGCCAGCAGGGGGTCGACTGAAGGCGAGGCGCTCGCGGAGGACTCGGCGCTGGAAGTGCGCTGCGGCCCGCTGGAGCCGCTGGAGCACGCCCATGCCACCACGGCGACGACCACCAGCACCGCGATGAGCACGCTCATCCGCCGCCGCCAGTAGACGTCACCGCCACCGTCGCCGCCGTCGCCACGCATCGTTTCCGGGTCCATGCACACAGCATGGTAATGGTACGGCTACGAAGCGTGACGACACGCCGATGGGTTCAGTCTCGGCATACGCTGGGGCGCGTGGTTGAGCCGAACCTCCTGCACGTACCCATTCTGGAATGGTACGAGTCCAACGCCCGGGATCTCCCGTGGCGCGCCGCCGACGCCACCCCCTGGGGCGTGCTCGTCAGCGAGATCATGCTCCAGCAGACCCCGGTCGTACGCGTGCTGCCGATCTGGCACGAGTGGATGGAGCGCTGGCCCACCCCCGAGGCCCTGGCCGCCGAGCCACCGGGCGAGGCCGTGCGCCACTGGGGCAGGCTCGGCTACCCGCGCCGTGCGCTGCGGCTGCACGCCTGCGCCCGCGCCATCACCGAGGAGCACGGCGGCGAGGTGCCGTCCGACCACGCCACGCTGCTGTCACTGCCGGGCATCGGCGAGTACACCGCCGCCGCGGTCGCCAGCTTCGCGTACGGGGGCCGCCACGCGGTCCTGGACACCAACGTACGCCGCGTGTTCGCCCGGGCCGTGCGGGGCGAGGAGTACCCGCCGGTGGCCACGTCGGCGGCCGAGCGGCGGCTGGCCGAGTCACTCCTGCCCGAGCTGGGGGCGGCCCGGTGGGGGGTGGCGGTCATGGAGCTGGGGGCGCTGGTGTGCACGGCCCGCGGCCCCCGCTGCGCCGACTGCCCGATCACGCAGGTCTGCGCCTGGCGGCTGACCGGCAAGCCGCCGCACGCGGGGCCGGCCCGCAAGGGGCAGACGTACGCGGGCACGGACCGGCAGTGCCGGGGCCGCCTGCTCGCGGTGCTGCGCGCGGCGCACGGCCCGGTTCCGAAGGAGGCGCTGGACGTGGTGTGGGACGACGCGGTGCAGCGCGAACGCGCCCTGGACGGCCTCATCGCCGACGGCCTGGCCGAGCACCTCGACGACGGCACCTACCGCCTCCCCCACACCTGACCTCCCCGTCCCGCCGGCGGATCGGGGGGGGCGTCCCAGGCGGCCACGCACAGGGGCCCAGGCGTACGGGAAGGCCGGGCGCGCACGCGTACGGAACGGGGGCGGCGCTCAGGCGTACGGAACGGGCAGGGGCTCAGGCGTACGAACGGGCCGGGGCTCAGGCGATCCACGGGGGGACGCCGAAGTCGGCGCCGTCGGCTGTGATGGCGCGGGCGCCGGCCGCCGCCGTGACGATCGCGGCATAGCCCTCGGCGGCGCCGGCCAGGACCCGCCGACGCGTGTGCGGCGGCATCACCACCGTGTCCCCGGCCTCCACGGTGAACGTCTCCTCCCCCAGCTCCACCGTCGCCGTCCCGGACAGCCACGTCCACACCTGCTCGACGTCGAAGTCGTGCACCGGTCCCTCGGCGCCCGGCTTGGCGTCCACGCGCCAGATCGACCGCGTGGCGTCGCCCTGCGTGGGGGAGGCCAGCGTGGTCATCACGCCGCCCGGCGTCTCGGATCGGCGGGCCTGCGCGTCACGAATGACAGCCATCGGTCACTCCACTAAGATAGACAATGTCGTTGTCCATATAGTTAACCAGGTTGTCTATCGTGTCAAGTGATGTCCCGGGCTTCGAGCTCCCCCTGCGCCTGCTGCTGGGCTTCAGGGTGCTCATCGACGAGCTGCACGCCGAGCTGGCCAGGCAGGGGCATCCGCATGCCCGGCCCCTGCACGGGTTCGTCCTGCAGGCCATCGGCGCCGGCGGCACCACCGCCGTGGAGCTCGGCCGTCTCCTCGGCGTCTCCAAGCAGGCCGCGGGCAAGACCGTCGAGACGCTCGAACGCGTCGGCTACGTGGAGCGCACCGTGGACCCGGACGACACCCGGCGCAAGATCATCCGTCTCACGCCGTACGGGGTGGACGTCCTCGCCCGCTCGGCGCGCATCTTCGCCGACCTGCGGGCGCGATGGGCCGCCGAGTTGGGAGAGGAGCGCCTGCGGGCGCTGGAGGCGGACCTGCGTAAGGTCACGCCGCCCGACATGTTCCGCCTGGACATGCCGGGCTGGTTCGGCTCCCTCTGACGTCCTCCCTCTGACGTCCTCGCGCTGACGTCCTCGCGGCGAGCCGCGACGTCAGGCGGCGAGCTGGAGGCCCAGGCCAGTGAGGTTCGTGCGGGCCCAGTCGAGCTCCTGCGCCAGCATCGACACCAGCGCGCCGGGGCCCTTGGCGCGGCCGGGGACCGCGAGGTTGTGGGTCTCCACCTCGATGTGGGCGCTGCCGCTGACCGCGCCCGACAGCATGGCCGTGAGCGTGTCGTGCAGGACCGCGCCCGTGCTGGACGTCTCACCCGTGTGGTTGTGCACGTGCCCGAGCTTGACCACCGGCGCCCCGGCGGCGGCCAGGCCGCGCAGCGCCGCTCCGGCCTCCTCGGAGCCGCAGGCCAGGTGGCAGGCGTCGAGGCAGACTCCCAGGTGCTCGGAGTCGATGCCGCACACCCGCTCCAGCGCCTGCTCGGTCGTCTCCAGGACGCAGCCCGGCCACGGCTCGAAGCCGACGCGGATGGTCTTGCCGGTGACGCTGTAGATGCCGCGCAGCTCGCGGGCCAGCCGCTCCAGGCGGCGCGTGGCGATGGAGTGCAGGTCGGCCGGCCAGTCGCGCCGCCAGCCGATCGGGATGGTGGAGATGCTGCCGAACCGGACGTCCTCCGGCAGCAGGAAGGCGAGGATCTTGGCCAGCGCCATCGTGTAGCGGTAGCGCTCGGGCTTGGCCCAGTCGGGGCCGGGGACCTCCTGGTTGCGGCCGCCCGTTCCGTTCAGGCTCACGACCTCCAGGCCGCGCTCCTCCAGGGAGCGGCGCAGCCGTACGAGCTCGATGCGGTCGGCCGTGAGGTGGTCCGCCACGCTCGGCGACAGCCACAGACCGATGCCCATCCGCTCGACGCCCAACCGCTTGCGCACCGGCACCGCGTAGCGGGTCAGGTGGGCGATCAGGTTCTCCAGGTCCTCGGCGGGGTGGACGCCCGCGTTGTAGGCGAGGTGCACGAGCGTTCCGTCGTCGTGACGCAGGCGCATCGGTTTCCTCCACGGCTTGGCATTGATCGTTGGCATCACCCGGTCAGGGGGCGCGCGGACCCTGCCGAGCATGCCTGCTCCGGATGACGCGCGCGTCCGCCCTGGGTTGACTGCCTCGTACTCCCCAGGGAGCAGTCCCACCCTAGGCAAACGATCTTGCGGCTTACTTGGGGGGGACTTGGTGCTGCTCTACACACAGTAGTACTACTCGGCGTCGCGGGCACACTTTCGGGCCAACAATTCCGCAACGAGCCGTGAAACGGCCACGCCGCAGCTCCGGGCGCCGCGCCTGACCGGCGGGACAGGGTCCGCAGAGCCGGCCGCCGCGCGAGCCTCCGTCAGAGACACCGCCAGAGACGGCCGGAGAAGGAGACAGCCGGAAAGGGGGCAGCCGACCGGGAGACGGCCGGGAAAAGGAGAAGCCCCCGTGTGAGCGAGTCACACGGGGGCTTCGGTGCGCCCCTGGGGGCGTCAGTTCTGGATCGAACCGGCGATCGCCGCGGCCGAGTCCGGAACGTGGGCCGGCGCGTTCTCACCCACGAAGGTGAACTTCGCGTTGTCGCCCTCGCCCTCGATGGCCACCTTGATGACCTGCCCCGGACGGAGCTCGCCGTACAGGATCTTCTCCGACAGCGAGTCCTCCAGCTCGCGCTGGATGGTGCGCCGCAGCGGACGGGCGCCCATGACCGGGTCGTAACCGCGGTCGGCCAGCAGCTGCTTGGCCTCGGGCGAGACCTCGAGCCCCATGTCGCGGTCCTTCAGCCGGGCCTCGACCTGCGCGAGCATCAGATCCACGATCTGGATGATCTCGAGCGGCGTCAGCTGGTGGAAGACCACGATGTCGTCGACACGGTTGAGGAACTCGGGCCGGAAGTGCTGCTTGAGCTCCTCCTGGACCTTGCCCTTCATCCGCTCGTAGTTGGACTCGGTGTCGTTGGACTTGGCGAACCCGACCCCGATGCCCTTGGAGATGTCCCGGGTGCCGAGGTTGGTGGTCATGATGATGACCGTGTTCTTGAAGTCCACCACGCGGCCCTGGGCGTCGGTCAGGCGACCGTCCTCCAGGATCTGCAGCAGCGAGTTGAAGATGTCGGGGTGGGCCTTCTCGATCTCGTCGAACAGGACCACGGAGAACGGCTTGCGCCGCACCTTCTCGGTGAGCTGACCGCCCTCCTCGTACCCGACGTAGCCGGGAGGCGAGCCGAACAGCCGCGAGACGGTGTGCTTCTCCATGAACTCCGACATGTCCAGGCTGATCAGCGCGTCCTCGTCGCCGAACAGGAACTCCGCCAGAGCCTTGGACAGCTCGGTCTTACCGACGCCGGACGGACCGGCGAAGATGAACGAGCCGCCGGGACGCCGCGGGTCCTTCAGACCGGCGCGGGTACGCCGGATGGACCGCGACAGGCCCTTGATGGCGTCGTCCTGGCCGATGATCCGCTTGTGGAGCTCGTCCTCCATGCGGAGCAGGCGCTGCGACTCCTCCTCGGTCAGCTTGAAGACCGGGATGCCGGTGGCCGTGGCGAGGACCTCGGCGATGAGCTCCTCGGTGACCTCGGCGACGACGTCCATGTCGCCGGCCTTCCACTCCTTCTCGCGCCGCTCACGCTTGAGCTGGAGCTGCTTCTCCTGGTCGCGGAGGGCAGCCGCCTTCTCGAAGTCCTGCGCGTCGATCGCGGACTCCTTGTCGCGGCGGACGTTGGCGATCTTCTCGTCGTACTCGCGCAGGTCCGGCGGAGCGGTCATCCGGCGGATGCGCATCCGCGAGCCGGCCTCGTCGATGAGGTCGATCGCCTTGTCGGGAAGGTAGCGGTCGCTGATGTAGCGGTCGGCCAGCTGCGCGGCGGCCACCAGCGCGCCATCGGTGATGGACACCCGGTGGTGCGCCTCGTAGCGGTCGCGCAGACCCTTGAGGATCTCGATCGTGTGGCTGAGCGAGGGCTCGGCCACCTGGATCGGCTGGAAGCGCCGCTCCAGCGCCGCGTCCTTCTCGAGGTACTTGCGGTACTCGTCGAGGGTCGTGGCACCGATGGTCTGCAGCTCGCCGCGGGCCAGCATCGGCTTGAGGATGCTGGCGGCGTCGATCGCGCCCTCGGCGGCGCCCGCACCCACGAGCGTGTGCAGCTCGTCGATGAACAGGATGATGTCGCCGCGCGTGCGGATCTCCTTGAGCACCTTCTTCAGGCGCTCCTCGAAGTCACCGCGGTAGCGCGAGCCGGCGACCAGGGCGCCGAGGTCAAGCGTGTAGAGCTGCTTGTCCTTCAGCGTCTCGGGCACCTCGCCCCTGACGATCTTCTGCGACAGGCCCTCGACGACGGCGGTCTTGCCGACGCCGGGCTCGCCGATGAGAACGGGGTTGTTCTTGGTCCTCCGGGAGAGGACCTGCATGACCCGCTCGATCTCCTTCTCACGGCCGATGACCGGATCCAGCTTGCCCTCGCGGGCGGCCTGGGTCAGGTTGCGGCCGAACTGGTCGAGCACCAGGGAGGTCGACGGGGCCGACTCCTGCGGGCCGCCCGCGGCGGCCGGCTCCTTGCCCTGGTAGCCGTGGAGCAACTGGATGACCTGCTGCCTGACACGGTTGAGATCGGCTCCAAGCTTGACCAGCACCTGAGCCGCCACACCCTCACCCTCGCGGATGAGCCCGAGCAGGATGTGCTCGGTGCCGATGTAGTTGTGGCCCAGCTGCAGAGCCTCACGGAGCGACAGCTCAAGAACCTTCTTGGCCCGCGGGGTGAACGGAATGTGCCCCGACGGAGCCGACTGGCCCTGGCCGATGATCTCCTCGACCTGCTGGCGCACTCCTTCAAGGCTGATGCCCAGGCTCTCCAGAGCCTTGGCGGCTACGCCTTCTCCTTCGTGGATCAAACCAAGAAGAATGTGCTCAGTGCCGATGTAGTTGTGGTTGAGCATCCTGGCTTCTTCTTGCGCCAGGACGACAACCCGCCTCGCTCGGTCGGTGAACCTCTCGAACATCTCGTCGCTCCTCACAGAGCGGTCAGTCAGGCCGGTTTAGTCCGGTCCCGTCATCCCGCATGCTAGCCCTGGCTCGGCGAACCGTGCCCACTGCCGCTGACACGCTCTATAGCAGAGACGTTCCCCGAGAGCAGGGCGTTCACCCTCTATCCAACTACCGTTCGGGGGTGACATGTTCCCGATACGCCGCAAGCGAACGATGTTTAGGGGACTCGGGGAAGCGACTCCAATTCGCCGCTCCTGCAGGGGATGGATCCGCGCGGACGGTCGTCCGATCACCTTGTCATCGGACGACGCCGGACGCCGTGTGGTAACCGGCCCGGGAGTGGCCGTCGCCCGCACATGACGTGAGCCGTGTCCGAAACCCCTGCGTCAACATCCTACGTGCCGCGTCAAAGGCCCGCCAATCGTTCATGAACAGGCCTGCCGGCGGTGAAATCCATGGTCTGGTCAGCCCGGTTACCGAGGGCCGGAAGACCGCCCGCCGGGCCTGTCACCAGGCGGCCGGGCGGGCGGGCGGGATTTGCGCGGGAGGACGGCCCGGGCGGATGGGACGGGCCACGGCGAAGAAACAGCGTCCGGAGAGCGCCCGGGCAAAAGGGCTTACGCCGGCGGCATTCGGCGACGGGAAGGAGAACGGGGGTCAGGCCCCAAATACCGGCTCACCCGGCGATACCAAGATCCATAAGGGCGCGGGGCGTCCAGTATTTGAGAAGCACAGAAATGATCATGCGCTTATGGCGTTCGCCGGGGTCCTGGGCGAGCGCCATAAGCGCATGGTCCGCGGTCGCTCAGTGGGCCCGCTCGTACTGCTCGACGACGGTGGAGGCGATACGGCCACGCTCACTGACCGGCAGGCCATGAGCCTTCGCCCACTGACGGATCTCCGAGCTCTTCTCGCGGCTCATCGCCCGCTGGCCGCCGCGCCCGCGCCGCCGCGTCGACACGGCGCCTGACCGGCGAGCGTGCTGAACGAAAGGCGAGAGGGCGTCCCGGAGCTTCTTGGCGTTCAGGTCGCTGAGGTCAATCTCATAGGAGGAGCCGTCAATGGCGAAGCTGACCGTCTCATTGGCCTCGCCCCCATCGAGGTCATCGATGAGAATCTCCTGGATCTGCTTGGCCATCTACGCAATCCTTTCCCGGAGCATTGTTTCATTCGCTGGCCCAAACATATACCCGGAAAGGCGCTAAGACAATTCAGAGGTGCGGAGATTCGGCTGACTAGCCGCTCAGTGTGGATCAGTTGCCGTTCTCGGCCTCATCCGGCCGGTTTGACCTGCGCCCGGCCGCCTCCGACCGCACCAACTTCACGACGCCAAAGATGAAGGCGCCGCCGACCACCACCGGGGGGATGAGCGCCGACAATACGTCTGTAACGGCTTGCATTCGTCCTCGCCTCCACAGCGGACGGGGGTTTCAGGGGGCTCCCTTTATGCACCACGGGCGCGGGGAGCATGAGCGGGCCTCATGCCGCTCCAGGTCTCAGGCATCCGCTCACGACCATAGCGGTACGCGAGCGCTCCACGCCTGACAGGGCCACCGACATCGGGCCGCCCTGGTTGCCCCATAGCCTAATGCCAGTCTCTCCAGGCTCCTTACCGGATCAAGGAAAATTTTGCTGAATGGCATCGCCGCAGGTACGAACCCTCAACGAAGATCTTTGACGACGAACGTTCCGGCCGGCCGGTCATGCGGCCCACGCTGCAGTGGCTTGTCGATCAAGATGATCATCCCCACGGCGAACACGTAGATTCCGCCCAGCAGATTGACCAGCGGAATACCCATCAGCATGACCGGGCCGGGATACACCAGGGCGCGTTTCAGCAGTGCGGCCCGTGGAAGGTCGCGCGGCGTCACCCGAATCTTCATGATCGCCTTGCCGAACGTCCGGCCGGCGCCGGAAAGAGCCACCCACTCATAGGCGGTATATCCCAGCCCGGCCAGGAACCAGGCCGCCACCCCGGGCAGGCGGCCGGCCGTCGCCTCGGACACGCCGACAGTCCGGAAGGCAGCCCATAGGACGATGAACAGAATGTAATAGAACACCCCGAACACGAGGCCCTCAATGAGGCGCGCGGCAAGCCGTTCCCACCATTCAGCGGGCGTCCCGCCCGGCCGCGCACCCGCCATAACCCACCTCGGCGCCGAACTCGTGGCCTCATATTGCCACGGCCCGGTCCCTCACGTACCCGGGTACAAAACAGAGGCCGGCACGGAGCCGGCCTCTGCTGTGGTTCGCGATTACTTGATCTTGACCACCACGGTGCCGGCCACCTTGTCGGCGAACGTCTGCTGCAGCGGCTTGTCCCAGAGTTGCGACGCGCCGTTCACGGCCACCAGAAGCCAGCCGATGAACGCCGAGATCGAGATCGGGAGGATGGCGGCGATGCAACCGCCCCACGTCACGGCGGCCCGCTTGAGCGCGACGTCGGTGGGCACGCCGGCCTGCGGCACGGGGCCGCCGACAGGAGCGATCTTGATGCCCATGGCCATCTTGCCAAGGGTCTGCCCCCTCATCTTGGTCATGAGGAATTCGTAGCCGACGTACAGGGCGGTCAGGATGATGGCGATCAGGGCACCGACCACCGCCGCGCTGAACACGCCGGACGTCGAGCCGGTCGACCAGTCGTAGGTGGCCAGGAAGATCGCCGTGAAGATGCCCGAGACGATCAGGCTCACCACGATGAAGATCACCCCGTCGATGAGCCGGGCCACCAGCCGCTGCCACCACTCGGCGAGCGGCGCCGGGGCGCCCGGAGGCTGCACGCCCACCGGCTGGCCGTAGGGCTGGCCGTATCCCGGCTGGCCGTAGCCGGGCTGGCCGTACTGCTGCCCCGGACCGTAGCCCTGCTGCGGCTGGCCGTACCCGGGCTCACCGTAACCGGGCTGGCCGTAGCCCTGCTGACCGTAGCCCTGCTGGGGCTGGCCGTAGCCGGGCTGCGACTGACCCTGGGCCCCGTAGCCCTGCTGGGGCTGGCCGTAGCCGGGCTGGGAGGGCGGCTGCTGCCCGTACTGCTGCTGGCCTGGCTGGCCGTAGCCCTGCTGCTGGTAGCCCTGCTGCGGCGGGGGCGCGTAGCCGGGCTGGCCGTACTGCTGGCCCGAGGGCGGCTGCTGGCCGTACTGCTGCTGCCCGTAGTCGGGTTGGGAGGGCTGCTGCTGGCCGTACTGCGGCTGGCCGGGCTGCCCATAGCCCTGCTGCGGCTGGCCGTAGCCCTGCTGGGGCTGGCCGTAGCCGGGCTGCGACTGACCCTGGGGCCCGTAGCCCTGCTGGGGCTGACCGTAGCCCGGCTGGGACTGGCCCTGCTGCCCGTAGCCCGGCTGGCCGTACTGCGGCTGGCCGGGCTGGCCGGGCTGGCCGTAGCCCTGCTGGGGCTGGCCGTAGCCCTGCTGGGGCTGGCCGTAGCCGGGCTGACCGTAGTCCTCGGCGCGGTAACCCACCACCGTCGCGTCGGGGTCGGCCTCACCGTGGGGACGGTTCGGAGTGTGTTGTCCGTACTCGGGATTCCCGGCAGCGTTCTCGCCGGATTCGTCCTGTGGATACGGCGGCTGTCCGGTGCTCACCGTGTCACCTCGCTTCGAGAGTGCATGTAGCACATGTCAGGACACATGCCTGTGCTGCCCAACGTATCGACATAGGTATCAACAATCACCTTTCTCAGCGGTCAAGGTCGGCGTCACCGGATGTCAGATGGAGCAGCATGCGGGTGTTGCCCAGGGTGTTGGGCTTGACGTGCTCAAGGTCGAGGAACTCCGCCACACCCTCGTCGTACGAGGCCAGCAGCTCGGCGTAGACCTCCGGGGAGACCGGGGTGCCCTGGATCGGGCGGAACCCGTGGCGGGCGAAGAAGTCGACCTCGAACGTCAGGCAGAACACCCGGCTGAGCCCTAGATCCACCGCCGTGCGGGTCAGCGCGGCGACGATCCGGTGGCCGATGCCCAGCCCGCGGAAGGCGGGGTCCACGGCGACGGTCCGGATCTCGGCCAGATCCTCCCAGAGCACATGGAGGGCGCCACAGCCGACGACCTGGCCGCCGCGCTCGGCGACCCAGAACTCCTGCACGTCCTCGTACAGGGTGACCGTGGCCTTCTCCAGAAGGCGAGGACCGGCACCGGCGTAGGTGTCGACCAGGCGCCTGATCGTCCTGACATCCGACGTGCGGGCGCGGCGCACCACGATCTCGGTGTCAGGCACGGTGACTTCGGCGACCTGTTCCATGGGCATCCAGAGTACAGATCCCATTACGGCTCGTACCAAAATCCGCTCCGCCTACGGCATCCGACATGTCACTACCGTGCGCTCCCTGCGGGCAACGTACTGCTCAAGGCATGGCAAAGTAGACATAAAGTCGGACCGGCATCGGGTGACGCGTCGTCCACTCGTGACCCTTCGGTAGCGATACCTCTACAGAGTTGGCAGTTCTGGTTGAGCACGAACCCGAGGTGCACTAATGTCCAGCGACGATGTCACCCGCGCGACCCCCGCGCGGAGACGCGCCCAATCCCCGCAGGGGAGCCGGGGACCCGCCGGTGGCGAGCTCTCAGTGCCACCACATGGGGTGAATCCGAGCATCACGCTCGGTAGGGCTGCTCCGGCCCGAACCCGTCAGCTAACCCGGTAGGCGTCGAAGAGAGGAGCTGGTCGGTGAAGCGCACGCGCCGTCGCGGAAGGACGAGAGCGGGCCTGGATGCCCGCCCTCCGAAACAGGCGCTCCTGCGCCGTTTCGCCGTCCTGAGCGCCGCCGTCGTGGCGCTGGCGTTCGCGTTCCCGCCCGGGTCCGCCGCCGCCGACCCCGAGCCCTCCCTGAAGGAGCTGTCCAAGCGGGTCGAGGCGATGCACACCGAGATCGAGACGCTCAGCGAGCAGTACAACGGCTCGCGGGAGAAGCTCAAGACCGCCCGCAAGACCGCCGAGCAGGCCAGGAAGGTCCTGGCGACCAGCCAGGCCGACCTCGACGCCAAGCGCGCCAAGACGAGGCTGCTGGCCCAGCAGGAGTACATGACCGGCGGCTTCAGCCGCGCCATCGCCCTGATGGACGACGGCGACCCCGGCGCGTTCCTCAACCGGGCCGCCACCACCTACGCGCTGGCCCAGGAGGCCGGCGACGAGGTCAACCAGGTCGTCAAGGCCATGGAGACGGCCAAGCGGGCCCAGTCCGAGGCGAAGGCCCACATCGACGAGGTGGAGAAGCTCGTCACCGACCTCGACACGAAGCGCGACAAGATCGTGAAGCTGGTCGCCAAGGTGGAGAGCAACCTGTTCAGGCGGGCGATCGGCGAGGCGGGCCGCCCGGGCACGCCGGCCGTCCGCGTCGCCCTGCCGATCTCGGGCGCCGGCAAGGCCGCCGAGGCGGCCCGGTGGGCGCTCACACAGCAGCTCAAGCCGTACGTCTGGGGTGCCGAGGGGCCGAGCTCGTACGACTGCTCCGGCCTCGTCATGGCCGCCTACCAGCGGGTCGGCATCTCGCTGCCGCACTACACCGGCAGCCAGTGGACCGCCGGCCGGCACATCTCCAGGGACGAGCTGCGCCCCGGCGACCTGGTCTTCTTCTACGGCGACCTGCACCACGTCGGCATCTACATCGGCGGCAACATGATGGTCCACGCGCCGCGCACGGGTGACGTCGTCAGGGTGGCGTCGCTGGCCAACCGGCCGTTCGTGGGCGCCGTCCGCGTCGCCGACTGAATCTCGACGGGCCGCTCAGATGAGCTGGCGGCGGGCGGCCCAGGCGACTGCCTCGATGGCCGTGGCGACCCCGATGCGGTCGCAGATGCCGCGCAGCCGGCGGCGCACGGTGCGCCCGCTGATGTCGAGGCGCCTGCCCACCCGATCGACGGTGACTCCCCTGGCAAGCTCCGCCAGCAAGGCTAGATCGGCGTGGCTAAGCTCAACCTGATCGGTGAGCACATCCATCGGGAGCCCTCCCCCCAACAGCAGTCTCGGAGTCGTCGTCGGCCCGTGCAAAGCTGTTCGCTCCGCAGACGTTAAACGCATACGGGAAAGGCCGTCAAGCGCGATATCCGTGGCACTTGACGGCCGTCATTGACTTGATCCGTCGTATGTGGGGGACTCGGCGAGTGTCGGCACTTCGGGGCACGCTGCGCGATCACAGCGGCCCTTACAGGCCCTCACCGGGAATCCTGACGCGGGCGCCCACCGGCGCATTTAGTCCGGCACGATCCCGCAATTGCGCATGACCCGTTCTCAGGGCCCTTCGCCGTGCCGCCACGGGTGCGGCGGCACGGCCGGGGCTCAGTGGGCCGGCTTGACGAGCGGGAAGAGGATCGTCTCGCGGATGTTCTTGCCGGTGAACGCCATGATCATCCGGTCGATGCCGGCGCCCATGCCGCCGGTGGGCGGCATCGCGTACTCCAGAGCCTGCAGGAAGTCCTCGTCGAGCTGCATGGCCTCCGGGTCGCCGCCCGCCGCCAGCAGCGACTGCTCGACCAGACGCCGGCGCTGCTCGACCGGGTCGATGAGCTCGGAGTAGGCGGTGCCCAGCTCCGTGCCGAACCCGATGAGGTCCCACTTCTCCGTCAGCAGCGGGTTGTCGCGGTGCTGGCGGGTCAGCGGCGAGGTCTCCAGCGGGTAGTCCATGACGAACGTCGGCTGGATGAGCGTGTGCTCCACGAGCGCCTCGAACAGCTCCTGGACCAGCTTGCCGGGGCCCCACTTGGGGTCGTGGTGGACGTCGTGCTTGTCCGCCAGGTCGCGCAGGTGCTCGATCGGCGTCTCGGTGGTGATCTCCTCGCCCACCGCCTCCGACACGGTGCCGTACAGCGTGACGCGCGGCCACTCGGGGATGCCCAGGTCCACCTCGACGCCGTCGTGCACGACCACCGAGGTGCCCAGCGCCGCGACCACGGCCTTCTGGTACATCCGCTGGGTCAGGTCGGCCATGTCGTTGTAGTCGAGGTAGGTGCCGTACGCCTCGAGCATGGTGAACTCGGGGTTGTGCGTGGAGTCCGCGCCCTCGTTGCGGAAGTTGCGGTTGATCTCGAAGACCTTCTCGATGCCGCCGACGACGAGCCGCTTGAGGTAGAGCTCGATCGCGATGCGAAGGTAGAGCTCCATGCCGTAGGCGTTGATGTGGGTCTTGAACGGCCGGGCCGTCGCGCCGCCGTGGATCGGCTGGAGCATGGGCGTCTCGACCTCGAGGTAGCCCTCCTCGTGCCAGAAGTCGCGCACCGCGCGCACGGTGGCGCTGCGGATGCGGGCCATCTCCCGCGCCTCGTCGTTGACGATGAGGTCGACGTAGCGCTGGCGGACCCGCGCCTCCGGGTCGGTGAGGCCGATGTGCTTCTCCGGGAGCGGGCGCAGGCACTTGGAGGTGATCTGCCAGCTCTCGGCCATGATCGACAGCTCACCACGCCGGGAGGTGATGACCTCGCCGATGACGCCCACGTGGTCGCCCAGGTCGACGTCGCGCTTCCAGGCCGCCAGGGACTCCTCGCCCACCCGGTCGAGGGAGATCATGACCTGCAGGTCGCCGGTGCCGTCGCGGAGCGTGGCGAAGCAGAGTTTCCCACCGATCCGGTTGAGCATGACGCGGCCCGCGACCGCGACCTGCTCACCGGTCGCGGTGTCGGGCTCCAGGCCCTCGTGTGTCGCTCTGACCTCGGCGTTGGTCGCCGTGCGCGGGAAGCTCACCGGGTAGGGGTCGACGCCTTCGCTGCGAAGGCGGTCGAGCTTCTCCCTCCGGATGCGCATCTGCTCGGGAAGTTCGTCGCTCACAGCATCAAAGAGTAGGGGATATGGCGAACTGCAAGGGCTCGTCGGTTCGTTGCAGGGTCATCGCAACGCCCCCGCAAGACCTCCGCGTTACCCATGACCCAAGGGCTCAGGGGGTTCGGCAGGGAGCCGGCCCAGGGAGAGAGCTCAAGGAGAGATCATGATCAAGCAGATCGCGACCGGTGTCCTGGCCGCCGCTGCGACCACCGCCCTGGCGCTGTCGCTGCCGACGGCCGCCGGTGCCACCACCGCGACCGCGTCCTCCGCTTCCTCGGCGGCCCACTACGACAGCGACTCCTGGGGCCCGGTGTTCTCGCGCCAGCACCTCGCCAAGGCCGACGGCCGGATCAGCGTCGACTGGGACGACGAGCAGGAGTCCAACTCCGTCGACGTCCGGGGCCGGCTGTTCGACCTGGACGACCGTGACTACGACGAGGGCGGCAAGTGCGCGTACGTGAAGTTCGAGGCGAGCGACTTCGACCACGAGTGGTCCCAGGTCTACAGCAAGAAGTACTGCGGCTTCCCCGGCTACAAGAGGTTCCACTTCGAGACCGAGGACGCCACCAGCGTGCGGGTGAAGGTCTGCCAGACCGGCCAGCACGGCTCGTACCCGACGAAGTGCGGTCCCTGGGAGTACATCTACACCGCCGAGAGCGAGTAGCCGTCGCCCGCCACCGTCCCGAGCGGCCCCCTTCCCGAGCGGGGGCCGCTCGTCCGTGTTCGGGGGGCGTCAGCTCGTGTTGCGGTTGTAGATGAGCCGCAGGCCGATGAGCGTCAGCCAGGGCTCGTGCACGTCGATGGAGCGGGACTCGCTGACCACGAGCGCCGCGTGCCCGCCGGTGGCGACCACGGTCACGTCGTCGGGGTCGTCGGCCAGCTCGGCGACCATCCGCTCGACGATGCCGTCCACCTGGCCGGCGAAGCCGTAGATGATGCCGGCCTGCAGGGCCTCGACGGTGTTCTTGGCGATGACCGACCGGGGGCGGACCAGCTCGACCTTGTGGAGCTGGGCGCCGGCCGCCGCGAGCGCGTCCACGGAGATCTCGATGCCGGGGGCGGTGACGGCTCCCACGTACTCGCCCTTGGCCGACACCGCGTCGAACGAGGTCGCGGTGCCGAAGTCGACGATGATGCACGGGCCGCCGTACTGGTCGATGGCCGCGAGCGCGTTGACGATGCGGTCGCTGCCGACCTCCTTGGGGTTGTCCATGCGCACCGGCACGCCCGTGCGCACTCCGGGCTCCACGATCACCGCGGTCACGTCGCCGTAGTAGCGGCGGCACATCTCGCGCATCTCGTTGAGCACGCTCGGGACCGTGGAGCAGATCGCGATGCCGCTCACGTCGGCGCCCTTCAGCAGGGGCGACTGGGCGAGCAGCCCCTGCAGGACGACCGCGATCTCGTCGGCGGTGCGGCGCGCGTCGGTGGCGAGCCGCCAGTGCTCGATGACCTCATCGCCCTCGAACAGACCGAGCACCGTGTGCGTGTTGCCGACGTCGATCGTGAGCAGCATCCGTTTACCCCCGTAGGTCCAGTGCGATGTCCAGGGCCGGCGCCGAATGGGTGAGCGCTCCCACCGCAAGGTAGTCGACGCCAGTTTCGGCCACAGGACGCGCCGAATCCAACGTCAGGCCGCCGCTCGCCTCCAGCTTCACCAGATCGTTCCTTCTCGCCGGGTTTTCCGCGCTCGTCCGATTTTGGGCCATGCTCGTACGATTTTGAACCATTTGTACGGCAATGGCGATCTCTTCGACAGTGAAGTTGTCCAGCAGGATCTCCTCGGCCCCCTCCTGCAGCACGGGGCCGAGCTGGTCCAGGCGGTCCACCTCCACCTCGATCGGCAGGTCCGGGTACCTCTCGCGGACCGCACGGAACGCCTCGGCGACCCCGCCCGCGGCCACCACGTGGTTGTCCTTGATCAGGGCGGCGTCCGAGAGGGACATCCGGTGGTTGACGCCGCCGCCGCAGCGCACCGCGTACTTCTCCAGCGCGCGCAGGCCCGGCAGCGTCTTGCGGCTGTCACGCACGCGCGCCCGGGTGCCGCTGACCGCCTCCACCCACCTCGCGGTGAGCGTGGCGATCCCGGACAGGTGGGTGAGCAGGTTCAGCGCGGTGCGCTCCGCCGTCAGCAGGCCCCTCGTCGAGCCCTCCACGGTCATCAGCACGTCGCCCGCGCGCACCCGCTCGCCGTCCTTGGCCCGCCGCTCCGCGCGGGTGGCGCCCAGCCGTACGAACACGGCCTCGGCGGCGGCCAGGCCGGCCACGACGCCGTCGGCGCGGGCCACCACGTCGGCCACGGCGCGGGCCCCCGCCGGGATCGTCGCCAGGCTCGTCACGTCGCCGGCCTCCTGGAGGTCCTCGGCCAGCGCCCGGCCGATCAGCGCGTCCACCTCGGCGGGATCGAGCCCGGCGGCGCCCAGCTCCTGCGCCAGGCGCGGCGGCAGCCCGTCGGCGTGCGGGGTGTACGTCATCCTCAGGCCCTCCTCGGTCAGGGTCACGTCCAGGTGGCCCAGCCATTCGTCGTCGTCCCGCTCGGGGAAGTCCTCACGCCAGTGGGACCCGCGCGTCTCCAGCCGGGCCGCGGCGGCGGCGGTGAGCACGGTGGCGACCGTGAGCAGGTTCGTGGCCTCCCACGACTCGGTGCAGGGAGCCACCTGCATCGGGGTCCAGCGGGCGTCGCGCAGCGCCCGCGCCGTGGCGGCCAGCGCCTCGCGCTCGCGCAGCACGCCGGAGCCACGGCTCATGTGCGCCTGGATCCGCGCCCGCACCCGCGGGTCCACCAGCCCGCCCGGGTCGGCGCCGCTTCCCCCTGCCGGGTCGGCGGCGGTCCGGCGGGCGCGGGAGGCGGCGTGGACGTCCTCGGCGATGCGCTCGGCGAAGACCAGGCCCTCCAGCAGCGAGTTGGAGGCCAGCCGGTTCGCGCCGTGCACGCCCGTGCAGGCCACCTCGCCGCACGCGTACAGACCCTCGATGGACGTACGGCCTGACAGGTCCGTACGGACGCCGCCGCTGGCGTAGTGCGCCGCCGGGGCGACGGGGATCAGCTCGGTGGCCGGGTCGATCCCGTGCTCACGGCAGAGCGCGTAGATGGTGGGGAAGCGCGTGGCCCACTTGTCCACGCCGAAGTGCCGGCCGTCCAGGTACACGTGGTCGCGGCCCGTCTCGCGCATCGTCCGCGTGATGGCCTTGGCGACGACGTCGCGCGGCGCCAGGTCGGCCAGCTCGTGGACGCCCCGCATGAACGCGTTGCCCTCGTGGTCGACCAGGAACGCCCCCTCCCCGCGCACCGCCTCGGAGATCAGCGGCTGCTGGCCCGTCGAGCCCTCGCCGAGCCAGAGCACCGTCGGGTGGAACTGGACGAACTCCAGGTCGCGGAGGACGGCCCCGGCCCGGAGCGCGAGCGCCACGCCGTCGCCCGTGGAGACGGCGGGGTTCGTCGTGGCCGCGTACACCTGGCCCATGCCGCCGGTGGCCAGCACCACGGCCCGGGCCCGCACAGCGCCCACCCCGTCGCGCGCGCCCTCGCCCATGACGTGCAACGTCAACCCGGCGGCGCGCCCCCGCGCGTCCTTGATCAGGTCCAGCACCAGGGCGTGCTCGATGATCTCGATCGAGGCGGCCCGGACCGCCTCGGCCAGGGCCCGCTGCACCTCGGCGCCGGTGGCGTCGCCGCCCGCGTGGACGATGCGGTCGCGCCGGTGGCCGCCCTCGCGGGTGAGCTGGAGCTCGCCGTCCGGGGTGCGGTCGAACCGCGCGCCGCGCCCCATCAGGCGCCGCAGCGCGCCGGGGCCCTCGGTCACGAGCGTCCGGACGGCGCGCGCGTCGCACAGGCCGACGCCGGCCAGCAGGGTGTCGCTCAGGTGCTCCTCGGGGGTGTCGGCGGGATCGAGCACGGCCGCGATGCCACCCTGCGCCCACCGGGTGGAGCCTGAGGACAGGACGTCCTTGGTGACGACGAGGACCTTGGCGGCGGGGTCGAGCTCGGTGTGGCGCAGGGCCACGGTGAGGCCGGCGACGCCGGAGCCGACGACGACCACGTCCGCCTCGACCTCCCAACCGGGAGCCGGAGCCGTCAACCGCAGGGGAATCGGCGGGGTACTCATGGGGTCTCCTCGTTCGAGGTGCTTTCGTCAGAATGACGATAACCCCTCCCCGTCGATGCGCCGCCCACGGGGGTACCCCTTCCGGGGGCGGCGGTCAGGGCCGCCGGTTCGCCCGTACCCGGTCCTCCAGCCCGGCCAGCTGGCCGGGCAGGGCCTCGCCGCGTCCGGCGGCGTCGGCCATGGCTGCGCGGAAGTGGCGTTGCAACTCGGGCGCGGCGTCGGCCTGCTGGGCGAGGAGACAGGCCGCCCGCGCGGCGTCCTCGCCCACCTGCGAGATCAGCGGCCAGCCCTGGCTGCTGACCACGGACATGAGCCACACCGTGTTGTCCTCGTCCACGGCGGCGCACCGGTCGGCCCAGCCGGGGTCGGAGGCGTGGCGGGGGTCACGCGCCTCCCGGTCGACGCGCGTCCGGCGTAGAAGTTCGTCCCGTAGCTCGTCGTCGGTCATCCCATGACGCTACGAGTCGGTGATCTGATCCTCAAGGGGGTCGAGCGTGAGAATCACGTTGTCGATCAGGCGGGTGTTCCCGACCTTGGCGGCCACGGCGAGCACGGCCTCGCCGGTGTACGACTCGTCCACGGGGGTGAACGTGGCCGGGTCCACCAGTACGACATAGTCCAGCGCGAGCTCGGAGGCGGCGGCGCCGAGCACGGCCCGCGCGGCCGCGAGCACCTTCGACGGCGCGGTCTCGGCGGCGCCCGCCCGCAGCGCCCGGGACAGGGCCAGCGCCGAGCCCCGCTCGACGGCCGACAGGTAGCGGTTGCGGCTGGACAGAGCCAGGCCGTCGGGCTCGCGGACCGTCGGCGCGCCCACGATCTCGACCGGCACGTCGAGGTCGCGCACCATCCGCCGGATGAGGGCGAGCTGCTGGGCGTCCTTCTGCCCGAAGACGGCGAGGTCGGGCTGGACGAGGTTGAACAGCTTGAGCACGACGGTGAGCATGCCGTCGAAGTGACCGGGCCGGCTGGCGCCCTCGACGACCTCGCCCATGGCCCCCGACGAGACCCCGACCTGGCGCTCGGGGTCGTACATGGACTCGACGGACGGCGCGAACACCACGGCGGCGCCCTCGGCCCGGCACACCTCCAGGTCGGCATCGAATGTACGGGGATAACGCGAAAAATCCTCGTTAGGGCCGAACTGGAGCGGATTGACGAAGATGCTGACCACGACCCGGTCCGCCCTCGCCCTGGCCTCCCGGATGAGCGAGCGGTGCCCCGCGTGCAGCGCGCCCATGGTCGGCACCAGGGCCACGCTCTCCCCGCCGTCCCAGTCGCTCCGGGCCTTGACCAGGTCGAGGCGGTCCCTGGCGACGATCAGGTCCATATGTTCCCTCCGAGCGCGTCGAGCAGGCGCTCGGCCTCCTCGGGCTTCAGCAGTCCGGCGGCGAGCGCGCGGTCGGCGGTGAGCCTGGCCAGCGCGACGTAGGCGTCGGCGGCCTCGGGCGCCGCCAGGATGAGCGCGTCGACGTGCCGGCGCACGGTGCCCGCGTCGCCGCGCACGACCGGCCCGGTCAGGCCGGAGATGCCGAGCCGGAGCACGTTGTCGAGGGCCGCTCCGAGCAGCGGCCCGAGCATCCTGCCGGGGTGCTCGACGCCGATGCGGCCGAGCAGCTCCGACGACTCGGCGATGAGCGTGACCATGTGGTTGGCGGCTCCGGCCAGGGCCGCGTGGTAGAGGGGCCGGTCCGCGTCGGCGATCCAGACGGGCTCGCCGCCCATCTCGATGACCAGCGCCTCCGCGATGGGCCGGAGCGTGTCGGGCGCGGTCACGCCGAACGAGCAGCCGGTGATGCGGCTGAGGTCGTCGTCGCGGCCGGTGAACGTCATCACGGGATGCAGCGCGAGCGGCAGCGCGCCGGCCCGGGAGGCCGGCTCCAGCACGGACAGCCCGTACGCGCCGCTGGTGTGGACGAGCAGCTTGCCGCGCAGGTCGACGCCCGCCTGGGCGAGGCCGGCCACGAGGTCGGGCAGCGTGTCGTCGGGCACCGTGAGCAGGATCAGCTCGCCGGCGGCGACGACCTCGTCGGGCGGCGACGGGGTGAGCCCCAGTCGCTCGGCGGCCCAGCGCTGCGAGGTGTCGGAGACCCCGCTGGCGGCGACGATCCGGTGCCCGGCGTGCGCGAGCGCGGCGCCGAGCGCGGAGCCCACCTTTCCTGCCCCCAGCACGCCCACGGCCAGCCGTGCCGGGCGATCGCCTGCGTTCATGCGTTCCCACCCCTGTCGACCTGATGGCCTGCCGCCCAGCGTAACGGCCGTGCGGGACTGCCTACGTGATCGGGGTTTTGCCGCATGTTGAGTTAGCGACAAATGGGACAAGGGAAGCAAAAGGAGGCGTACTTCCTGTCGGAAGAGATGAGGAGAGGGTCCACCCGCACGGTCACGGGCGCCGGATCACCGACCGGACCCGGCACCCGCGCCGGTGTGCGAGCCCCTTGGAGGTGCGCGCTCCTGGCCGCCCATCCGCCGACTGGCCGGCCGGGGAACTGGAGCTCGGGCAGGCCGCCATTGGCCGCCCGAGCTCCGCGCCACCCGGCACCGCCACGCGCTTCCGACCCCTCCTCCGTGCCGGCCGCGCCCGGCGGCACGCCGTGAACCCGCCGCGAACGTGTCGCGGACGTGTACGGCTGCCCTGGCGACGGGCAAAGGTTAGCGCAAGGCGGTGACAAACGGTAGCGCTATGACGACCGTCCGTGTCATGGCTGGATCATGAGATAGTCCAGTCATGTGGCTCACCTGGCGTGCGGCGACGGAGCGCGCGCTCTACGGCGAGGACGGCTTCTACCTCCGCGAGCGCCCTTCGCGTCACTTCCGCACCTCGGTCAGCGCCACCCCCGCCTTCGCCGACGCGGTTCTGGCGCTGCTGACGGAGACCGACGCCGGGCTGGGCCACCCGCCCGTCCTCGACCTCGTCGACATCGGGGCCGGCGAGGGCCTGCTGGTGCGGCACGTGCTGGAAGCGGCGGACCCGTCGCTGCGCCGGCGGCTGCGGGTCACGGCCGTCGACCTCTCTCCCAGGCCCTACGGCCTGCCGCTCACGGTCACCTGGACCCCTGCCCTGCCGGACGTCATCACGGGCGTGGCGATCGCCAACGAGTGGCTCGACAACATCCCGGTGGACGTGGCCGAGCGGACGTCGGAGGGGACGCGGCTGGTCATGGTGGACACCCGTACCGGCGAGGAGCGGCTGGGCGGCCCCGTGAGCCCCGAGGACGAGGCGTGGCTGGCACGCTGGTGGCCGCTGCCGTGCGTGGGGTGGCGGGCCGAGATCGGCCACCCGCGCGACGCCGCCTGGGCGTCGGTCGTCGGACGCCTCGCCGGGGGTCTGGCGGTGGCCGTGGATTATGCACACCCTGTGGATAACCGTCCGCCCCGGGGGACGCTGACCGGCTACCGCGACGGCGCCGCCGTGGCCCCCATCCCCGACGGCACCTGCGACATCACCGCGCACGTCGCGCTCGACGCGTGCGCCGAGGCCGGCCTGCGGGCCGGTGCGATATCCACAACCTTGTCCACACAACGCGCCGCGTTGCGGACATTGGGGATCACCGGGACACGTCCGCCGATGGACCTCGCGCGGCGCGACCCGCGCGCCTACCTCCGGGCGCTGGCGCGCGCCTCGGAGGAGGCCGAGCTGATCGATCCCGGAGGGCTCGGCGGCTTCGGCTGGCTCGCCCAGCGCCGCTGACCGGGTCGTCCGCACGTCCCCGGGAGGGGAAGGCTCAGGCGGCGCGGAGGTCCAGGGAGCGCAGCCCCCGGATGACGTACCCGGGCTTCCAGGACGGCTCGCTGACCAGCTCCAGCTCGGTCGTGCGGTCCAGCAGCGCGCCGAACGACTCCACCATCTCGATGCGGGCCAGCGGAGCCCCCAGGCAGAAGTGGATGCCCGCGCCGAACGAGATGTGCGGGTTGTCGGCCCGTCCCAGGTCCAGCCGGTCCGGGTCGTCGAACACGTCAGGGTCCCGGTTGGCCGAGCCGAACAGCAGCGCCACCTCCGACCCGCGCGGGATGCGCGTGCCGTGGACCTCGATGTCCTCCAGCACCCAGCGCTCGAAGAGCTGGAGCGGCGTGTCGTAGCGCAGCAGCTCCTCGACCGCCGTGGGCAGCAGGGACCGGTCCGCGCGCAGCCGGGCGAGCTGGTCCGGGTGCCGGAACAGCGACCACCAGCCGTTGCCCGTGCCGTTCACGGTGGCCTCGTGGCCGGCGTTGAGCAGGAGCACGCAGGTGCCGGCCAGCTCGTCCTCGGTCAGCTCGTCGATGCCGGCCAGCGCGCTGATCAGGTCGTCGCCGGGGTCGGCGGCGCGCTCGCGGGCCAGCGCCTTGAGGTAGCCCTCGAACTCCTCGGCCGCGCGCACCGCCGCGTGCTGCGCCTCCGGCGTGGGGTTGAGCTCGTACATGCCGCACATGTCGGCCGACCAGGGGCGCAGCAGGTGACGGTCCGACTCGGGGATGCCCAGCATCTCCGCGATGACCGTCACCGGCAGCGGCTCGGCGACCTCGGCGATGAGGTCGCCGCCGCCCTTCTCCACGAACGCGTCCACCAGGCCCGCGGCGACCGCCCGCACGCGGGGCCGCAGCGACTCCACCATGCGCGGCGTGAACGCCTTGGACACGAGCCGCCGCAGCCGGGTGTGCAGCGGCGGCTCGACTTCGAGCATGCCGTTCCGGCTGACCCTCCAGAACGGCTCCTGGAAGTCCGGCTCGGGCGTCCTGCCGAACTCCTCGTGCGTCGCCACGTGAAGGTAGGTCCGGCCCAGGCGACGATCCCTGAGCAGGGCGTTCACGTCGGCGTGCCGGGAGATCAGCCACTGGTCGGTGGGCTCGTGGTAGGTCACCGGGTCCGTACGGCGCAGCTCGTCGTAGACGCCGTACGGGTGGGCGACGAAATCCGGATTCCGGGGGTCAAAGGGCACTACTGCATCTTAGGAGGCTCCTCCGAGGTGGCGAGCTGCTTGGAGTGGCGGCCGCGCATCCTGATGTTCAGGAGCTCCACGATGACGGAGAAGGCCATGGCGAAGTAGATGTAGCCCTTCGGGATGTGCTGACCGAGCCCCTCGGCGACGAGGACCACCCCGATCAGCACGAGGAACGCCAGGGCCAGCATCTTGATGCTCGGGTGCAGGTCCACGAACCTGCTGATCGGCCCCGAGGCGAACAGCATCACCAGCACCGCCACGATGACGGCCGCGATCATGACGCCCAGCTCGTCCACCATGCCGACGGCGGTGATGACCGAGTCCAGCGAGAACACCACGTCGAGCACCATGATCTGCAGGATGACCGAGACGAACGAGGTGGCCACGCGCTTCTTGCCGTCCTCCTCCTTCAGCTCCATGCTGTGCCCGATCTCGGTGACGCTCTTGGCGAGCAGGAACAGCCCGCCCAGCAGCAGGATCAGGTCGCGCCCGGATATCTCCTGGCCGAAGACCTCGAACAGCGGAGCCGTCAGCCGAACCACCCACGACAGCGCCAGCAGCAGGAGCAGCCGGCTGACCAGGGCCGCCGCGAGACCGAGCACGCGGGCCCTGTCACGCTGCTCGGGCGGCAGCTTGCCGGCCAGGATGGAGATGAAGATGATGTTGTCGATGCCTAGGACGATCTCCAGAGCGACAAGGGTGAAGAACCCTATCCAGATCTGAGGGTCGGTCACCCAATCCAGCATCTGCTTACCTCCACATTTCGGTCGGGGACGGCCGGTTTCCCAGGTCCAACGAGTCGGGTGCCGAGGAAGTTCGCGAGGTTGCGATTCATCGGGGACTGTCGGTTATAGTTCGGACGTAGGTCATGAGTGCCAGCACCAAGCCCCGGCTAGCTGGCCGGCAACCCTCGCGTCCGCGGCGGGGTGCCCCGGGTGAAGACCTGGTCCGTCACGAGGTGTGGCGGGCAAGCGCGGGCTCCGAGGCTGCTCCAGGGGTCCGACGGCCCTGCAGGAGGTTCGCCTTGTCCACGTTGAGCATCTTCGGCTCCGCCCCCGCCCAGTCCGCCGCCGGCGCGTCCGCCGGTACGTCGCATCCGCGTGGCCACCGGCCGATCCCGGCCGTGCTCGGCGCCGATCTGGAGGTGCCGGTCAGGGGCGGGCGGCTCGTGGGGTACGCCAACCTGGACTACGCCGCCAGTGCTCCCTGTCTGGAGCCGGTCAGCGCCGCGGTCACCGCCGCGCTCCCGGCCTACTCCAGCGTCCACCGCGGCGCCGGCTACGCCTCCCAGCTCACCACCGCCCGGTACGAGCAGGCGCGCCACACGGTCCGCGCCTTCGCCGGCGCCCGTCCCGACGACGCGGTCATCTTCACGCGCAACACCACGGACGCCACGAACCTGCTGGCCGGCTGCCTGCCCGCCGGCACGACGACTGTCGTGTTCGACACCGAGCACCACGCCTCGCTGCTGCCGTGGAAGAGGGTCGTGCGGCTCGCCGCGCCCGCGTTCCCGGGTGAGGCCGTCCGCGCGGCCGACGAGGCGCTGGCCGCCGTGGACGGGCCCAAGCTGCTCGTGGTGACCGCCGCGTCGAACGTCACCGGCGAGCTGTGGCCGATCGCGGCGCTGGCGCACATCGCGCACCGCCACGGGGCGCGCATCCTCGTGGACGCCGCCCAGCTCGTACCGCACCGTCGGCTCAACCTGACGGCACTCGACCTCGACTACGTGGCCTTCTCGGGCCACAAGCTGTACGCGCCGTTCGGGGCCGGGGTGCTGATCGGGCGCCGCGACTGGCTGGCCGCGGGCGAGCCGTACCTGAAGGGCGGCGGAGCCGTGCGGTCCGTCGCGCCGGGCGAGGACGGGATCACCGAGTGGCACGACGACCCCGAGCCGCGCCACGAGGCCGGCACACCGAACGTGCTGGGCGCCATCGCGCTGGCCGCCGCCTGCGACGCGCTCACCGCCACGGGCTGGACGGCGCTGGTGCGCGAGGAGGAGCGGCTGATCGCGCGGCTGCGCACCGGACTCGCCTCCATCGAGGGCGTACGGGAGCTGTCGCTGTGGGGGCCGGACCACCCGCGCGTGGGCATCGTGTCGTTCACCGTGGACGGGCTCACGGCGCGCGAGGTCGCCGAGGCCCTGTCGGGTGACTACGGCATCGGGGTGCGCGACGGCAAGTTCTGCGCGCACCCGTTCGTCCGGCACCTGCTGGGAGAGACCGATGGCGGCTGCGAGGACGGCACTGCTTCGGCGGTGCGGGCCTCGATCGGCATCGGGACGACCGAGGAGCACGTGGACCGACTCGTCGGCGCCCTGCGCGACCTCGCCGCCCGCCGCCCCGCCTGACCGTCACCGGTTGGGTGGCTTGCGGTGCTCGTCGTTGTAGAGCGCGTCCAGGTCGCTCATGTCCTGGTCGCTGAGGTTGCCGGGCCGGTGTGAGCCGTCGTCCGGAAGGTGCTGCCGGGGCGCCGTCGTGTCCTCCGCCGGCGTGCTCCTGGGCATGGGCTGCGTCGGCGGCGCGGGCTGGGATTCGGCGGGCGGGGCAGGCGCCGCCCTGGTGGGTGCGGCAGGCGCGGCTCCTGCGGACGCGCCGGCCGTCTCCTGCGCGGCGTGACGGTGCTCGGCCTTGCGCCGGTACCAGTGGGTGAGCACCTGGTCGACGCTCGCACGCCCGCCTCCCAGCACGAGAAGCAGCAGGCACACCGACCCCAGTGCCCCGACGAGCTCCCAGCCCCCGCTGGAGCTCAGGATCCCATGCCCGCGGTGGACGAACACGAAGGCGCCGCCGAGCACGACGAGCAGCGCCACCGCCGCCGGCCGCACCAGCAGGCCGATGATCAGCAGGATGCCCCCCACGGTCTCCACGGTGGCCGTGAACGCGGCGGCGAGCTGCGGCAGCGGCACTCCGCTCTGGCCCATCATCTTCGACACGGCCCCCAGACCGCCCTGCCACTTCTGCAATCCGTGAGCCACGAAGATCACGCCGATCAGGATCCGCACAATGAGCGCGGCCAGATCGAACATCACTCTCTTCATGGTGATTCTCCCCCCATTTGCTGCTATATCTCCCCCTTGCCCGGTTTGGCGATGCGCGTCCATACCGTTCCTTGACCGACCCCGACCGGACGGGGCCGTCCACCCCGCGCTGGATCACCACGGCGACCGGTGGCAGCATGGGCCCTATGACGGAACGCGTGGTCGGCATCGGCGCGGGCGCGAAGGAGCTGGCGACCGAGGACATGATCCTCAACATCGGCCCCCAGCACCCGTCGACCCATGGCGTCCTGCGGCTGCGCCTCACCCTGGACGGCGAGCGCATCGCCACGGCCGAGCCGATCATCGGCTACATGCACCGGGGCGCCGAGAAGCTGTTCGAGGTCCGCGACTTCCGGCAGATCATCATGCTGGCCAACCGGCACGACTGGCTGTCCGGCTTCGCCAACGAGCTGGGCGTGGTCATCGCGGCCGAGCGCCTGCTCGGCATGGAGCCGCCCGTCCGCGCCGTCTGGGCCCGCACGCTGCTGGCCGAGCTCAACCGGGTGCTCAGCCACCTGATGTTCCTCGGCTCCTATCCGCTGGAGCTCGGCGCGATCACCCCCGTCTTCTACGCCTTCAACGAGCGCGAACGCATCCAGGGCGTCATGGAGGAGATCTCCGGCGGCCGCATGCACTACATGTTCAACCGGGTCGGCGGCCTCAAGGAGGAGCTCCCGTACGGATGGCTCGACCGGGTGTCGGAGGCGGTGGCCGAGACCCGGCGCCGCGTCCCCGACATCGAGGACCTCATCCTCGGCAACGAGATCTTCCTGGCCCGCACCAAGGGCGTGGGCGTGCTCGGACGCGAGCAGATCATGCAGTACGGCGTCAGCGGCCCCATCGCCCGCGCCTCCGGCGTGGACTTCGACCTGCGGCGCGACCAGCCGTACCTCGCCTACCCCGAGCTGCCCGTGAAGATCGTCACGCGTGGCGCGGGCGACTGCCATTCACGCTTCGAGGTGCTGCTGGAGCAGCTCAAGGTCTCCCTCGACCTGGCCGACGCCTGCGTGGAGCGGCTCCGCTCGCTGCCGCCCGGCCCCATCAACCAGCGCCTGCCCAAGGTGCTGAAGGTCCCCGAGGGCCACACGTACGCCTGGACGGAGAACCCCCTGGGCATCAACGGCTACTACCTCGTCTCCAGGGGCGACAAGACGCCGT